>JAAELY010000149.1 GCA_024226335.1 bacterium | reverse complement strand
CGAAAGGGCGTTGATTGCCGCGACGTCGATTGCCACGCCGTCCATGGCTCCGCCCTTCAACTCCAGCTTTTCGTTGTCCTTGGCAAAATCGACGAGCACCTTGGCCATGACCGAGGGCTCATCGTATGTAATCGCGATCGCCGTCGGTCCCGAAAGAAACTCAGAGAGCGGCTCGAATGGCGTTTCTCCGGCTGCGCGCTTGAGCAACGTGTTCTTTGCAACCGTGTACTCGATCTGCCCGGACTCATCCGCCTTGCGGAAGTTGCTCCGCAATTCATTGGTTTCGTCGACCGTCAGGCCTCGATAATCGACAGCGATGATCGCCTGGGCGCGTTCGACCTTCTCGCGCAGCGCTTCGATCTGAACTGATTTTTGTTCACGCGACAGCATGATCTATCTCCCGCTACTTCGAGGTGGCCGCTGTCAGATCAGCGGTATCGAGCCGGATTCCCGGACCCATCGTCGATGAAATCGAGACCTTCTTCATAAAGGTCCCCTTCGCCACCTGCGGTTTCGCCTTCAAGACTGCGTCGGTCACCGCGAGCAGATTGTCCACCAACTGATCGACACTGAAACTGGTTTTGCCGAAGGGCGCGTGGAGGATCCCGTTCTTCTCCACCCGGAACTCGATCTTTCCCGCCTTCTGCTCGGAGACCGCGCGACCGATATCCTGCGTCACCGTTCCCACCTTGGGGTTGGGCATGAGACCGCGCGGACCCAGCACGCGGCCGAGTCGTCCGACCACGCTCATCATGTCGGGCGTCGCGAGCACACGATCGAAATCCGTCCAACCGTCCTGGATCTTCTTGGCCAGTTCATCGGATCCGACCTCGTCGGCACCCGCGTCTCGGGCCTCACTCTCTTTGTCGCCTTTGGCAAAGACCACGATGCGCACCGACTTGCCCGTTCCGTGCGGAAGCACGACGGCACCGCGCACGTTCTGATCTGCGTGGCGAGGATCGACGCCAAGGTTCATCACCACCTCGGCACTCGAATCAAACTTGGTCGAAGAGCACTCGCGCAGCAACTCAAGCCCCTCTCGGTGCTCGTAGTGCTTCTCGTGCTCAATCTTGGCGGAACTGTTCTTGTAATTCTTGCCGTGTGCCATGCGCCTAACCCTCGACCTCGAGACCCATCGAGCGCGCAGTGCCCTCGATGATCTTCATGGCCGCTTCGATGTCGTTCGCGTTGAGGTCGGGCATCTTCATCTCGGCGATCTCCTTGACCTGATCGCGCTTGACCTTCCCGACCTTCACCTTGTTCGGCTCGCCGGAACCCTTGGCGAGCTTTGCCGCGCGCTTCAACAAAACCGCCGCCGGGGGCGTCTTCGTGATGAAGGTGAACGTGCGGTCTGCATACACTGTGATGACCACAGGTATGATCAGCCCCTGCTGGTCCTGCGTGCGAGCGTTATACGCCTTGCAGAACTCCATGATGTTCACGCCGTGCTGACCGAGGGCGGGTCCGACGGGTGGCGACGGGTTCGCCTGCCCGGCCGGGCACTGGAGCCTGATCTCGGCGATCGCTTTCTTCCCCATTGCTTAGACTTTCTCTACGTGTTCGTATGACAGCCATACAGGTGTCTGGCGGCCAAACACGGCTACGAATACTTGAACCTGTTCTTTTTCCGGCTTGACGGAGCCGACCGTTCCGGAGAAGTTGCTGAAGGGACCTTGGGTCACCCGAACATCTTCTCCTTCCTCAAATGAAATCGCGGGCTTGGGCTTTTCTGCCTGGGTACGCCCGAGCATCCGCTTGACGTCCTCTTCCGGAATCGCCGCCGGGCGGGACCCCGTACCGACGAAACCGGTGACCTTTGCGGTGTTCTTGACGATGTGCCAGATCTCGTCGTCGAGTTGCATCTGAACCAGGATGTAGCCGGGCAAGAACTTGCGCTTGCTCGTGCGACGCTGACCTTTGACGACCTCGACTACATCCTCCTCAGGAATAAATATCTCGCCGATCGCTTCATCGCGACCGAATTGTTTCGCGCGCTCGAGCAGCGATTGCTTCGCCCGAGCTTCTTGACCCGAAAACGTGTTGATGACGTACCAGTACACGAGGACTGCCTGCCTTTCTTGGGCTTCGGTTTCGGGTTTATGGCCAGAGGAGCTGCATCATTCCGCTGATCGCGGAATCGAAGCCGAACAGGATCGCCCCGACTAGCAGCACCAGCACGACCACGCTCACTGTGCCGGCGAGCGTCTCCTTCTGCGTAGGCCAAGTGACTTTCTTGACTTCGACCTGCACCTCACTGAGGAACTGACGACCATCCTCTGTCCATTGAATGGGGTTTTTACTCACGACGCCCTCCCCCGGCGACGGCAAGAGCTGGCAGGCCAGGAGGGACTTGAACCCCCAACCTGCGGTTTTGGAGACCGCTGCTCTACCAAATTGAGCTACTGACCTGCGTGACCCTCGACTGACCCGACACGGGCCCGCCTACTCGATGATTTCTGCGACGACGCCGGCACCTACGGTGCGACCGCCTTCGCGAATTGCAAAACGGAGTCCCTGATCCATCGCAATCGGCATGATCAAGTCCACGTCGATCGTGATGTTGTCTCCAGGCATG
>JAAELY010000148.1 GCA_024226335.1 bacterium | reverse complement strand
GAGGGTCCCGAGCTTCGGCTCGACCTCCCCTGCCCCCCTAGCAGGCTGCGGAAAAAACCATTCCCGTCGTCACGCGGCGTCTTTCATCCGCGCTCTTCGTTGCTGAGACTCGCTGTAGAGGCACTACAGCTTCGCCTCAGCGCCTCGAGTGCGAACGAAATCCACTCGCGTGTCTCGGTCCAGGGTCCTTCCGCAGCCTGCTAGCCTTCGACGAATTCCGCGAGTGTTTCCACCAGGACCGATTCATCGATCTCGTGTTCCCGAAAGGTACCCAGCAGCGCTCCGAGACATACGCGCGCGGCTTTCCGCTCTCCGGCGGCCATGAGTTCTTGCAGTTTCACGAGCTGAGTCCGGATCACTCCGTGGGCTTCGCGCGCCAGGCGGACGCGGTCCCGCTGCACGGGAGCGTAACGCTCGACCAGTGGAAAGTAGATGCGTTCCTCGACCTCGAAGTGGCCTTCGAGTGCGTCCTGGAACTCGTCCAGGGCGGCTCGGGCGCCTTCCAGAGGCCCCTGCTGAGCCGTCTCATCCACCCGGCGGACGAGCTGCCCCAGGAGGCTGTGCCCCTCCCACCACTGGTCCAGATGCAGGCGTTCGAGATTCGTTTCCGGTTGCTGCACTGGCATCAGTCGGGCACGCTACCGGCATGCTGAACAGGATGCTATGACGGGGATCATGTCGCCGAGCCGTTCCCAGAGCGCCCGGAGCCCGACTCTCGGGATATTGTGGATACTGCGCTCGATGGGACGCGCTATCACGCTGCAGGGACCTCTGAGTTGACGAGCCAGAACACCCGCGCGGAGGGCGTGCTTCGCGTCCTCGGACGCGAACGCCTCAAACAGCTTCGGCCGCATATGAAGCTCCGACGCTTCGCTCGGGGCGAGTTTCTGTATCACACGATGCAACCGGCGGAATTCGTGTGGGTCGTACGCAGAGGCGAAATTCGCACGATCCGGAGTACGGCCAGCGGACGCGTGACGACGCTGGAGTTGCTCCGGCCCGGGGATCTACTGGGCATGGCCGCCATTACCGGGGCTGAGCACCACGCGGAGAGCGCCGAAACACTGAGCGCAGGCGAGGCCTGGGGGGTCCCGAGCCGCGTGGCCACGACCTTGTTGCAGACCGACCCTGAACTCTCGCGCGCCCTGCTCGGAATCATTGCCGGTCGGCTCCAGACCGCCCACGAGCGTCTCTGCTCCTTCGCCCACGAACGGGTTCCGGAGCGAATCGCCCGCACCCTGCTCGACTCGATCGGCAGCCCGAGAATCCGCACCACGCGGCGTTTGCTCGCAGAATCGGCAGGCACGACCGTAGAGACCGCAATCCGTGTGCTGCGGCGTTTCGAAAAGGAAGGCTGGATCGAGGGCGGCGTTGGCTGGATCGAGGTCACCCAACCCGATGCGCTGGAACGGATCGCCGCGGGCGGCGAATAGCCGACACTCTCAGTAGGCGACTCGCGCCTCCAGCCGTCCATGGTCGCCTTCCATCACGACGAGGCGCGACATACAGGGCATGCAATACACGCGGTCCCCGGGGCGCAGTTCGCGACTCGAGCGAATCACTACCCGGCAGACCGGACAGAGAACCTCATTGGGCGCTAGAGAATCGCCGGACCCGTCCCAACGGCGATAGAAGCGTCGGTACTTGGCGGGAACTTCGTCGAACCCGGTATCGTCGAGGACGTAGCGTTGTCGGCTGCGTTCGGCTTCGGCTTCTTTCAACAGTGGATCGGTCATTCGCGCAACTCCAGCCGGTCGACAGCCGCCAGATAGCGGCGGCCGAGTTCCTGTTCTTCGCTGGCGTCTACACCGATCGCCGCGAGAGTGTCAGAGAAAGTCTGCAGAACCAGGGGGTCGAGTTCAGCCCGAACCTGGCTCAGGCGTGCGCGAATGTGCGGGGTCTCCTGCAGCCTGCGACCGATTTCGTTTTCACCAAAGCCGATGTGTCGACGCTCGTCCTTGATGATGCCTTCGAGGATTTCCCGCGTGATCGGGTCGGTGGCCTCGGCGTGCGACTGAAACGCCGCAAACTCCATCGCCTCGAGAATCACGTTCTGCGCCAGGAGCGCCGCTTCCCAGTCGCGCGCGCGGATCAACTCGTGCAGACGCCGTCGGAACGCTCGCAGCGGAGGCATGGCCCGGTCGAGCAGAGCCGCCTCGCTACAGTCCGCTCCCAGATCGGCCAGGCGCCGCCGCAACACCTCCAGATGCCGCGCCTCGTCCACGGCCTGAGTCGCGAGGAAGACACGGAAATCCGAATTCGGAGCGATCGCGACCAGACCGCTGGATCCCTCCAGCGAAGCCAGCTCTCCCACGCAATAGCTGGAGAGAATCGAGATCAAGCGCTCCCGCTCTTCCGGTGTGCGCTCGGGCTCTTTGAGATCGGGCCGATGTCCGTAGGGCCGTTCGCTCAAGTAGCCTTCTACGGAGCGGAACCAATACTCGAATGAGTGCACCTCGCGAGAGAACTCTTCGGGCTCGATGCGATGCAGATCGGTGACGGAGTCTCCCATGACTCAGCGCCCTTCCTGGCCGGAAAACTGGGACGAAAATTCGGACACGCGACTCCCTCCTGAAGGGTCTGAAGATGATGGCAACGGAACCGAGCAGAGACCCGCTCGGGGCCGCTTTGCCAGCGGCCTGCGAGTATCGCATGATGGCCACGGCTACGTCCTGCGGCGCGCTTCCAGAGCCTATCGGGGCACGCCCATCCGCGCAATCGGGCGGATTGAACCTACTCGCACTCCGGAGGACCCGATGGTCGAATCTGCACTTGAAGGAGTCGGCTGGGAAGTACTGGAACAGATCCTGCCCCGGTACGACAAGCCGCTGCCCCGGTACACGAGTTACCCGACTGCACCGGTCTGGAGCGAAGACTACGACACTCGCTCCTTCGTGCGAGACCTGCAGGACCCCGATCGCGAGCCGGGCGCACCGCGCGCGCTCTACGTCCACGTGCCCTTCTGTCGCGAGATCTGTCACTTCTGCGCGTGCAATCGGGTCATCACGCGCGACGCCGATCTGGTCGAACGCTACCTCTCCACGATCGAGCGCGAGATCGACGCCATTCACAAAGCCCTCGTCGGCGAGCAGGCCGTCGGCCAGATTCACTGGGGCGGTGGAACCCCGACTCACCTCTCGCCCGAGCAGATCCACAGGCTCTTCGGCATGCTGACGAACGCTTTTCCGGTCGCGGAAGAGGCAGAGATTTCGATCGAAGTGGATCCCCGCGTGACCACGCCCGAGCACGTAGACACGCTGCGTGAGTGCGGATTCAACCGCCTCTCATTAGGCGTACAGGACTTCGATCCACGCGTACAGAAAGCGATCCACCGCATACAGTCACCCGAAATGACCGCCGACCTGGTCAACCGCGCGCGAGCTTCCGGCTTCTCGAGCATAGGACTCGATTTGATCTACGGCCTCCCGTATCAGACACCGGAAAGCTTTGCCCGCACGCTCGATGACGTGATCGCGATCAGCCCGGACCGCATCGCACTCTACGCCTACGCCCATGTACCCTGGGTGGCCAAACAGCAACGCGGTTTCGAGCGTGGGGATCTTCCGGAACCGAGCACGCGAGTGCAGATCATGTTGCTGGGCATCCGCCGACTGCTCGACTGCGGTTATGAATTCATCGGTCTTGACCACTTCGCGAAACCGGAAGACGGTCTTGCAAAAGCCCTCCGCTCGGGAACCCTGCGGCGCAGTTTCATGGGACACACCACACAAGACGGCGTCGAATTGATCGGGTTCGGGCCAAGTGCGATCAGCGAACTCGGCAGTGCCTACGCCCAGTCGCACCGCGACCTGCCATCCTGGAGTGAGGCGGTCGCCGAAGGCGGTGTGGCGACCATGCGCGGCCACCGACTCTCGGCGGAAGACGCTGAGCGCCGCTGGGTGATCTTCCGCGTGATTTCTTGCAGCGAGCTACGGGCCGACGAATACCGCGCGGTGTTCGGCAAGGAATTCGCAGATGTCTACGCAGCCGAAATTTCATCGCTGGCCGAACAGGAGAGCGACGGACTCGTGGAGATCGGAAGCGACGGCAGTGTGAAGGTCCTGCCGCTCGG
>JAAELY010000147.1 GCA_024226335.1 bacterium | reverse complement strand
CGTCGGTGTCTGTATCGACGCTCTCTTCACCGCCGACCAACGGGTTGAATCCGTTGTCGACCTCGAACCCATCGAGCAGTCCGTCGTTGTCGGTGTCGGAGTCATTGGGGTCGGTTCCGGCGGTCTGCTCCTGGGCCACGGTCAAACCGTCGCTGTCGGGATCGGACGCGTCATCGGTGGCGCTGAGCATATTGAAGCCGTTGGCGACCTCGAAGCCGTCCTCGGCGCCTCCGTTGTCGGAATCCCGATCGACCATGTTGACCTTGGTGTCGGTGTCCACATCGATCAGGGGCAGCAGTTCGGCCCCTGTGGGGCAGCTGGGAGCGGCATCGACTCCCGAACTGTCGCACAGCCCGTCACCGTCGGAGTCGTGATCGAGCATGTTTGTCGCAGCATCGGCGTCTTCGGGCGAGTCCGTGTTGCCTTCCGTGTCCGCCAGGCCATCGCCGTCGGAGTCCGAATCCCGGCCGTTGATCAGCGAGTCGGAGTCGAGCGCGGAGTCCACGAGTCGTTCGACTTCGTCAGGGTCATCAAGTCCGTCTGCGTCGGTGTCGGCCAGAAGTGGACTGGTCTCGGGGTTGCCAAGGGAACTAGCGTCGGTGTTCTCGCACCCGTCCCGACTGAGGTCCTCGCCGCAGGCTTCCGAGGAGGGGTCGCTCGGGCTGCATTCGAGATTGGAGGGAATCGCGATCGATGCGCTCAGGTCGTTGCAACTCGGCAAACCGGGAGCGCCGGTGTAGGAGCACTGGCCGTCGGGAAGACCGTCATCGTCGGAATCCCAATCGCGTTGGTACGTGCGGCGGGGTGGTGTCACACCTCCTGGATCGGCGCAGGTCGCCGACGCGGAGTCGTAGGAGAGTTCATAGTCACCGCCCAGGCATTCGTCTGGATCGTCATTACTGCTGATCGAGCAGATTGGATCCGCGGGAATACTGCCTGGTGCGGAAGTTGCGTCGTCGTCGTCTTTGATTCCATCCTCGTCATCGTCGGGATCGATGGCGTTGGGAAGACCATCGCCGTCGAGATCCGGAGTCAGCGACTCCAGCGCCTGGGCCAGGGTTCCCGCACCCGTTAGGTTCGAAACCGTACCGTTCAAGCTCAAGATCGAGATCGAGTTGAACCACGGTGACGCCGGTGAACCTCCGCCGGTGTTGGGTGTGATGGCTGCGCCGCGGAGTTCGATTGCACCGGTGGTCGGATTCAGCGGCGTTCCGATGTAGTTGGGATCGATCAGATCATTTGGGTCGACGGGGACTGCGCCGATCGGGAACTCCCCCAGAGGAAAACTCCCGACGGCCCCGGGTCCCGGACTGGTTCCTTTGACCGCGCCAGTCGTCACTTCAAAGCTATAGGTCTGCCAGGTACTCGGAGTGCCGGGGTCGCCAAAGGGAACCCCCGAAACACTCGGCACACCGGCAATTGGAAAAAGGATCTTCAGGGCCCCTTGTTGGGCCTCGTCGTATTCGAGCGGAACTCCATTGGGATCGTCATTCGTGACCCGCAGCGCCTTTTCCTCGACCGAAGCCGTGTCGCCGAGTCCCGAGGGATTTGCAAAAACGTGCTCGCCGAACACGCCCCACCCGCGGTCCTCGTAGGCGCCGATGCAAGGGCTCGTGTTGGGATCGAGCAGGCCGGTTTCACCGCTCGCATTCAGCGTCTGTCCGCAGATCGAGAGGAACTCGAATGAGTGCAAAAACCCCTCGCCCGGAACATCACCACAGGCCTCGGGCGGGAACTTGGCTTCGAGCAGTTCGACTCGCAGCACGCCGTCTTGAGGATAGTTCGGGTCGTCGATCGGGATCGATGAGCGATCGGCGCCGGGTGCATCGCAAGCGAGTTCGTCGACGCCATCGGGACAGACCTGGTTGCGCGCCTCGTAGGCCGGAGCATCCACGTACATGCGAAAACGGATGTAGTAGGCGGCGGCAGGGGAGGCTAAGCACGCGGTTCTACCGCCGTTCAACTCCATGCCCAGGAACAACGGCGGTGTGACAATCGGGGGTGGTGAACCGGGCGAATAGACCATTTCGCCAGGCGTTGAAGCGGACAGCGTGATCTGGAAATCGCGTGAGCACGTCAGGCTGCCCGATGTAGCGGTGTCTCCGGTGTTTCCCAGAGGGCAATCGACCAGCGCGCGCGCAGGGCCGACCGCCGCAAGCGACAGCAGCCAGAAAATCGTCAGCGTCCCGAGCCTGCGAAGCATGTATGGTCCCAGCGGGCCCGAGCACCCGTCAGTCGCCGAAGGTGTACTCGAACTGAGCCGTGAAGATCGCGTTTGGTCGAAGTCCATCGTCGTTCAGGGGAAGAATCACGTTGAAGTCTGCAAGCAGGCCTTCTGCGATCATTACTTTCGTGCCGATCGATGCGTCGAATCGGTCCGATCCGATGTTGGTGTTGTGCATCTTGTGGCTGCCCAGGAAGTCGACACTAAGGCTGGCCGCGCGAAGCGGCTGGAAGGCGATTCCCGCAGCCCATTCGACTTCCTCGAATTCGCTGTCGTCGGGCCGAATTTCCCAGGCCGCAAAACCGTGGAAAGAGAGTCCACCCGCAGGAGTGGTCAGGTCGCGCGACACGACCAGGCCGGGCTTGAAGGTCATGGTGTGCACGCCCGTCAGGTTTTCCGGACTACCCGTCGGGAGCGTCGCGCTGACCACAGCGGCGGCGTCGACCCATGGGCGGTTCAGGAAGTTCCATTTGCCTCGCACGACGATGTCGCCGAATCCCGTGTGATCTTCGCTTTCCTTTGTGGTTCCGCTGACTCCGCTCGTCGCACACAGATCAAGTGAAAATTTCCCTCGATCGCACTCGAGAAGAGGCTCCCCCGAGCGGCGCACCGGGGTGGCGCGGGCCTCGAAGTCGATGTGCACCAGGGGAACCACGACGCCGACGTCGATTTTGTCGCCGAGGCCGTACGTGAATTGGAAGCTGGCCACGGTCTCCTCGATATCCAGATCGAGCAGGATGTCGAGATCGGCACCCAAATCGCGATCCTTGAAAATCGAATCGGTGTCCGTCGTCACCTTGAAGGAGGGCTGCATCGTTGAAGCGGCCAGACTCGAGATGCCGTCACCTTCGAACTCATCGAACTCCAGGTAGCTCGTACTGGCACTTACCAGCAGGCGATTGCGACCGATGGTCTGGGCGCGTTCGGTGAACAGAGGCCCGAACGTACTGGTCGAGCGCTCGTACACGTCGAGGTCGGGGTTGTACTCGAAAGTGAAGCCTCCGACGCTACTGCTCACGGGCAGCAAGCGGTCGTTGAGGATATTCGAGTTGATGTCGACCAGTTCTTCAAACTGCGAGCGTCCGACGCCGGACGCCGCAATCGTTTCAACGGCGAAGTCCTGGTGTGTTGAGAAGCCGATCTGATTGCCGACATCGACCAGTACATCTTCGAGATCGCGCGCTGCGGTGGGCAGCGCGAGCGATGTGAGAACGATCAGAAGGCTCGCGAAAACGCGGCGGGAGCCAGTCATAGAGACCTTTCGGGGTTCGGCTCGTCCCCCAAATGCGGGGCGGATGCCTAGAGAGAGGACGCAACCGCGGGGGCACCCCGCGAGCCCGTCCCACGGTGGATTTCCCTCAAGTCGGCACCAGCTTACGTGCGCAGTCCGAGCCGAGTCAAGCAGTCCGGCCAGGAATGAAAAGTCAATAAAATCAACTACTTACGTGGCCGAAATGGGGCTGGAATTCAGGATTCGCTGGAGTTGCCGATGCGAGAAGTGTGGGCCAGCTAAGCTCCCGAAACAAAAGACGATTCGGTCAGAGGGCGGGCGTCTGTCTCGCCGCGCTGCTCTCGGGTGTCCTCGGAACCCGGGCCGACGCCCGAATCGAACTCGATGCGCCCGCCGGGCGGGTCGTTCCCGCGAGCGAGAGCCTGACGCTAGTGGCCGGTCGCCTACCGCTCTTCGATGCGCAAGCCGGACTCGACATCGTTTTTGCAATCGACACCTCTGCAAGTACGGATGAAGTCCTTCCCGGTCCACCCCTCGCCGGTACCGCTCACCCGACGCCCTGGTACGCGCGTCCGTTTCTGTCCCTGACCCGATTTCTCCGAGGTCTGGAGAGTCCGTCGACTCTGCTCGATCAAGAGATCCTTCTGGCGCGCGCGCTCCTGAGTCGACTCGATCCGCGCTCGACCCGCGTCGGTGTCGTCACATTTGCAGGTGATCTGGATCGGCTCCGGGGTAACGCGATCACCCGCGTGCCGTTGACTTCCGAGTTTCAGCAGACCGAGCTGGCGCTCACGTACATACAACGACTCGGTTCCTCGGGTCTGACCCACGCGGGTGCGGGGGTGGATCGCGCAATGGCGGAATTGCTCGCGACTCGAAGCGCAAAGAGCCGTCCCCGAGAAGCTGGGCAGCGTGCAATCGTGTTGTTTACCGACGACGCCTCCGAGAGCGGAGCCCCCGCTCTGGCCCGAAGCCTCCGACGCGCCGCCGCCGCTAGTGTCCGCATTGACGTGGTGATCGTCGGTGAGGAAGCTGACCGCGCCCCTCCCGAGATGCTCGCGGACCTGCTCGAAACCGGAGGTTCGTTGATTCGCGCTCCCCGCGAGGGCACAGGAGAAAAGGACCTACGCCGGCTTCGCTATGGTCGCGCGCGCAGTGTGCAAGTGCACAATCGCACCAGCGGTGCGGTGGCTTCCGTCGTCGGTTTGACTCCCGATGGGCGTTTCTCATCCCTCATTGCATTGGCTCCCGGAACCAATCAGCTCGAAGTGCGGATCTCCGTCGAAGACTCGGATTCGCCCACAGTCGTGGAGGTGTTCGAGATCGAGCGCGCAGGTGACACCGCGTCTCGGCTGGGTCCTCAGTTGCTCGCAGAACGCAGGCGATTGCTTGAGGCGCACCTGGCCAATCTGAGGGCCGAACCCGCACCTCCCACCCTCCCGGTTTCCCCACCGGCCTCGCCTCGCGAGCGCCTGCTCGATCTAGAGATCGAGCCCGCCGACAGCCCCTGAACCCGCCTCGGCAGAACTGGACTGGCCAGCGTCGTCCGTCTGGCATAGATTCGCGGCGTGGGCCTTTAGCTCAGTTGGCAGAGCAGTGGGCTTTTAACCCATCGGTCCGGGGTTCGAGTCCCCGAGGGCCCACCAGCAATCACCGCGCCGCGTCTCTCAGCGCGTTCGAAGCTCAGCGGCCGCGCGCCCCGCGACCAGTGGGAGATCGAGGTAGGTCCGGATGCCCGGTTCCGCTCGGCAGACGTAGGGGATCGCATTCACGCAGTGCATGGCCGTGGCGACGATTCCCGGGTTGCGGACCTGCGCAGTCTCGATGTTATCCGGGTGCAGGCCGTGGAAGGTGGCGGAGAACGAAGGATCGCCGCTGATCTCGACTTCGAACCGCTCTCCCTCGGATCCGAAGTCCCAGGCGGGTTCGAGGTTCTCGACTCCCATCAGCCAGTTCACGCGCACGGTGATGAAGGCCTCGCCCTTCACCAGGCCCTGCCAGGTCAGACGCTGCGCAGCGACGGTGCCCGCTTCGAGCACACCGACGGGTGTATCGATGGGGGCGGTGGCGATCGCCATCTCGTGTCGAGTTCCACGCTCCGGATCCAGGCTCACTCCCAAGGTATCTGCGAGCATGTCGATCGATTGATTGAATCCCGCTCCCAGGATGCGGAGCATCGGGCTCTTCGCTGCGACATCGGGTTTCTTGCCAAAGAGCATGATTTCGCGCACGACGGCCTCGGTGGCGTAGCTGCGGATGTCCGAGAACTCCTCCGCGCGGACGTGGGTCACGTCGCGTGACATTGCGGAGAGCATCAGGGGGAAGCGCTCGGTGATGCCCCCTGGGTGAATTCCGGTGCCGTGCAAGGTCGCGCCTCCCTTCTGGGCTGCACTCTCCATGACGGCGACGTCAGAGGAGCGGCGCGGATAGAACCAACCCATGGGAGTGACTACATTGATTCCGGCCTCGAGGATGCGCAGGACCTCGTCGGGCTTCGCCATGAGCGGGCTGTAGAGCAGACAGTCGGGCCGGAGTGCGAGCAAGGCGTCGAAGTCGTTGCTGGCCAGCACGCCGACTGCTTCATCGCCTGCCAGTTCACCGGCATCGCATCCCACTTTATCGTCGCTGTGGACCCAGCAACCCACGAGTTCGAGTTCGGGGTGGGAGCGAATTCCCTGAATCGCCGCCCGCCCGAGATTTCCCGTTGCCCATTGAATGACTCGATAGCTCAAGTGGTTTCTCCTGACTCTCGCAAGTTGGGTTGCGTCGACGTATCAGTCGGTTTTTCGTATGGGTCGACGAGGCCGAGCAGGTGGCTGAAACGCTCCGCGAAAAGGTAGCTGTCTCCGGGCCAGCGGGCCGAAACGTAATTGCCGTCTTCGACTGTGAATGCGGGTGTGTGATTGCTGCGTGTTCCGCGAGTGACGAGCGAAATCGGCCCGCGCGCGAAGTCGTTCACCGATGCCAGCGCATCCACTACTTCTTCTTCGACGTAGGCGTCGTAGGTGCGGTAGTGCCGCCCGAGTTTCCACGCCGTCAAGTAGTAGGCGATGCGCTCCATGTATTTGGGCAAACAGGTCGTACGCCGGCCCCTGAGCAGAGGGTTTCCGTTTGTCGGGTTCTGCGCCCGGGCCAGTGGAAGAACGCCGTGGCAGATCGCCCCGACCGGTCGGCCCAGGGCGAAGAAGCCGGCGATCTTGCGTTGAAGGAGTTCGCTGCCCAGATACTGGCGCATTCCCGGTGCATGACCTCCCGGTAGCACGAGACCGTCAAAGCGATTGAAATCGAGTTCGTGCCAGCGCATTGGAGCGCGAAAGGCCCGCGTGTGCTCGAGTTCCCTATAGAAGCGCTTCGGCTCGGGTTCCGCACCGAGTTGTCCGAAGATGACCCCGTCCAGGAGTGTGGGGTCTGCGGCCGGGATCGCGCCCTTTTCCGTGGCGAAGATGACGTCGGCACCGCGCTCGCACAGGAGTTTCCAGGGCACCGCGACCTCGGTGACGTCGAAGCCGCAGTCTGGAAGGGGGATCAGAACGCTTGGGGCCATAGACGACCTCGTGTCGGAAAGATGTCCGGCTCCCGATCTTACATCCGGAACCTTCCCTCTGGTACCGCTTCGAGGTGAGTTCAGGCCAAGAAGGCCTTCGGGAATCAGCTCGCGGCGCTCGGTGCGTCGTGCGCACCGGGTTGCGTCTCGGCGGCCTGGCGTGAGACCGCACTGATCGCGTTGGGCTTCCTCCGTGCGGGCGCCGACCCTGGCTCCCAGGCCAGGCGTGTAGCCGTACAGGGAAGGATCGGGGAGTTCGGTCGAAGCTCTGGCGGCCGGTGACTAGTCTCCCGGTGTGGCGCGCACGAGCAGGCCGACTCCGACTCGCTGGCCTCCCGCTTCACCCCAGGCGAAATAGGCATGCTCGGCTTCGGCCAGAGTTGCGGGAGAGTCGGGAGCCGGTCCCGAGAAGGCGAAGGGCAGGGCGAGTGTGAATGCTTGTGGCGCGTCTGCAAGTGCGGATTTCGCGATTCCTGCCACCATATTGGCGACTTCTCCGATTCCGTCGAGTAGTTCGGCTTCGTCCAGTTTATCGGGTTCGTCACCGAGCATCGCGCCTACGATCTCGCACGCGAGTTCGCGTGCCACGGTGATCAAAAGCGTTCTTTCGTGGGTCGGTTCTCCCTTCAATGTGAGAAGGGACGTTATGTCGAGCAGTTCTGCCGCGGGATTTTCGGATTCCGTGTGCTCGATCGACTCCAGTTCGATCATGGCCATGGTCGATAGCGTGTCTCGTGTCGCGCTGATCAGGACACTATGCGTCGCGTCATTTGTAGGCATCGCTTTTCCTCAGTCTTGGATGATCGAAAGTATTTCGCCCGAGTCTTTCGCCGCCTGATCGAACATTTCGATCAGACTCTGAGCGCTCTCGAGCGAGAGTCCGAGTTGACTCCACGAGGAGTCGCATAACATTGTTCCGAATTCGCCGCACCCGAACCCTTGGTGGTCGGCAATCCAGTCCGCGATGTGGAGTACCATCACATTCGTGCGGTGATCCTCCGGGCATCGAGATGGCTCGTGGTGGTAACGGGTCGATACGACCACCGCTTCGGGAAGTCTCCACGAATCTAGAAGCGCTGCACCCGCTTGCGGATGGTTGAAACCGAGCTTCCTCATTTCAATTTCGTGGAGCGGCTCGCCAGTGGTTGCGCTTTCGGCAAACAGGCTGTCGTAGTCGTTTCCGACCATGGCGGCCAGGAGTAGGATCCCGACGTCGTGCATCAAGGCGGACAGGAAGTAGGGATTGTCCCTCTTTCCTGGTGCCGTGAGTTCGCTGCATTCAGCGACCAGGAAGCGCGCGGCAATGCCGGTCGTGAGTGAGTGGCGCCAGACCCTGCTGGCGAGCCTCTTCTCGGACATAGCGGAGAACGAGCCGATGACGGATACGGTGGCTGCGAGGTTTCGCAACTCGGTCATGCCGATGCGAGTGACGGCATGCTCCACGCTGGTCAAGTCGACACCTGTCGGATTGAACAGGGCGGATGACGCCAGTTTCAGAACCCGTCCAGCGATACCCGGATCCTCACATACCAGTTCCGCGGCTTCGCCGAGTGACGGATCTTCGGAATTGAGAAGCTCGAGAAGACGCGCGACGTTCACAGGGAACGAGGGTAGTTCAACGGTCCGACCGATCTCTTCTAGGAGTTCCTGGTACACGACGACTACTCTCCCATCCCCAGGCATTCGTAGATGGTCTTGGTGAGGTGCTCCGGAGCGAATGGCTTCGTGCAGTAGTGTGTTGCACCCTCGCTGATCGCGAGTGCCATCCGGCCGTGTTCAGATTCCGTCGTGAGCATCATCACCGGTAGGTCGGACCACTCCGAACTTGCCCGGATGGCGCGAAGGCAATCGAGCCCGTTCATCTCGGGCATATTCCAATCCATCAGCACCAGGCCGATGTCTTCTCCCTTTTCGCTCAGCTGCTCGAGTGCTTCCACACCGTTCAAGGCAAATACCGGTTCGAAGTCGAGCATCTCGACGACCTTGGCGACGATCTTCTGGATGATCCTGGAGTCATCTACAATCAGGATCTTCATTTCTTGCCTCCCTCGGCAGACTCGTAGTAGAAATTCCCGGCTGACTGCTTCATCTTGAATCGTCCCATCATTCCCTGGAGGGATTCCGATGCCCCGATGATGAATGCGCCTCCAGGGGCCAGCCGTTCAGCAAGCCTGCTCACGATGTCTCTCTTCATGGTTGCCGAGAAATAGATCAGTACGTTGCGGCAGAGCACCAGATCGAAGCTGCCGAGCGCGTCGAAGGGGTCACACAGGTTTCGCCTCTCGAGTCGAACCATGCTTTTTACCCTCGGTTGCACTGCCCAGGAATCTTCCGACTCTTCGAAGTACCGCTCTCGAAACTCTGGAGAAAGTCCCCGCTCGATCGAGAGTCGGTCGTAGCGGCCTGAGGTGGCCACGAAGAGTGCGGACGGCGAGAGATCACTTCCCACGATCTCAAAGGCATCCTCTTTGATGGACGGAGCCTCGGATGCGATGTGTTCGAGGATCGACATTGCGATGGAGTAGGGTTCTTGACCGGTCGAACAGGCCGCGCTCCAGATGCGAATCCGCCTCTTTTGACCAGACTTGAGAGCTTCGGTGAATTTCGGTAGAAGCGCGGAATTCAAGATCTTCCAGGGACCCTGATCCCTGAACCAGAGCGTTTCATTCGTGGTCATCGCATCGACCACTTTCTCGGCCAGTGCGGATTTCGGGTTCACGACGAGTCGCTGGTGAAGTTCGCTGAAGGAAGAACACCCTACCTCGGTAACCAGTCTTACCAGGCGCGTCTCGATCAGGTACCTCTTCGAGTCACCGACAGTGATTCCGCTCTTCGCTTCGATGAAGGTGCGAAGATCCAGGAATTCCTGATCGGACAGCGCGGGCGCAGTCACTTCCGGCCTCCTGCCATCGACCTGCCGAACGCGTGCATCTTGGCCGCGATCTGTTCCAATGGGACCACCTCGTCGGTGAGTCCCGCTTCTGCAACGCTCCGCGGCATACCGTACACGACCGATGTTGCTTCATTCTGGGCAATGCAACGCGCTCCGCTTTCGCGCAGTGCGCGCATGCCGTCGCAGCCGTCCTGTCCCATACCCGTAAGAATGATGGCCAGCACTTTGCCTTCGAAGCACCTGTTGACCGAGTGGAACAGTGTGTCGACCGACGGGCGGCACCCCTGGACGGCTTCGCCGTTGTGTAAGCGGATCTGCAATGCCCCGGATACGCCTTTGGCAAGTTCCATGTGGGTCCCCCCGGGAGCGATCAAGATGCGACCCTCTTGGACTGCATCACCGGGCCTGGCTTCAGCCACCTCGAGCGCACAGTGAGAGTTGAGTGCCTCTGCAAGGCTGGAAGTGAATCCGGACGGCATGTGCTGAACGATCAGAATGGGAAGGTTCAAGCCGGCGTCGATGCCTCTTACGATCTTGTCGAGAGCCTGCGGTCCACCGGTCGAAACACCCACCACCACGATTCGATCGTTCGAATCCGAACTACTCTGAGGCGGTCTGGTCTGCGCTCTGGCTACGGCCTGTACCGCCGTTGCTGCGGGTCGCGAAGCAGGATTTCGCTCGGAACGAGGATTCCCGCCGCAACGAGCGCGAACGACACCCAATCCACGGCTCAGATCTGCGTACAAACGCTCCTCATTACTGTTTGTGCCGGAGGGCTTCGGGATCACGTCGAGTGCTCCCAGGTTTAGCGCCTTCAGTGTCTTGTCTGCATCCTGCTTACCCGAGATGATGAGCACGGGAATGTCATCTGAGCGTTCCGAGAGCTTTTCCAGAGAAGAGAGGCCGTCCAGTTCTGGCATCTCCATGTCCAGAAGGATCGCATCGGGATTGACGTCATCGATATTCTTGAGCAGTTCATTCCCGTTTTCGTACTCCGCTACGACTTCGATGTCGTCGAAGCGAGCCAGTTGTCGGCCCAGGATCTTTCGATAGATTGTCGAATCGTCGACAACGATGATGCGGAGTTTTCGGGACATGGAATCAGACCTTGTAGTTGGAGACCTGTTCGTCGAGCTTGGCCGCTAGTTCGGTCAGGCCCACCGACTGTTCATTTACCAAGCGCGCTCCATCCGCTGTTTCGTGGATGCTCTTGCTGACGTCCTGGATATTGGTGGCCACGTCGTTGGCGGTAGCGGATGCCTCGGAAGTGTTCCGGGCCATCTCGTTGGCTGCGCGGGCGAGTTGCTCCGAATTCTGGGCGACTTCAGATGCGCCCGTGGAAGCTTCCTGGACGTTTCGATTGATGATGCGTGCGGACTCGGCAGCAGACGTCACGGCCTCCGTGATCTGGCTGGCGCGGGTCCGTTGCTCGGCCGTAAGGGAGACGATCGTCTGCGAGATGTCACCCACCTCATCGATGATGACCACGATTTCCTCGATGGCCGACACCGCGTTCTGAGTGTTCCCCTGCATGTCTTCGATCTGGCGACGGATCTCCTCGGTCGCCTGGGCTGTCTGCTTCGCCAGATCTTTGACTTCGTTGGCCACGACTGCGAATCCCCGGCCCGCTTCACCGGCAGACGCCGCTTCGATCGTGGCATTCAATGCCAGTAGATTGGTCTGTTCTGCGATCTTGTTGATGACCCCGACGACCTGACCGATTTCCAATGCAGACGAACCCAGGACCCCGACGGATTCGTTGGTTCGTTTGGCGGTCTCGGTCGCGCGATCCGTCACCACGCGCGACTGGTCAGCCGACTCGGCGACCTGGCGCAGGGCATCGTTCATCAAGCGGATCCGGTCAGCGACGCTGTTCACGCTCTCCGCCATCGAGTCAGAGTTGGATGCTACGCTCTGGAGATTCGTCGACATTACTTCGACCGCTGCGGCGACGCTCCGAACATTGGACGAAGACTCGCTGACCTTTCTCGTCACACCAGCGAGATTGGTCGACATCTCCTCGGTCACCGCGGCGAAGGTATTGCTCTGGTCGCTCATCAGTGCCGTTTCTCGCGCCATTCCACTGGCGATACCCGTCAGTTCCGTCGCAGCTCCGTGGAGCTCGCTGCCTTGGTTCTTGATCTCACCGAAACTACCGGCCAGTGTCTTCAACAGGTGTGCGAAGCGCTGAGACATCTGCCCGATCTCATCATTCGAGCTCACCACGGGAGGCTGAGTGAGATCTCCGTTGGCCGCGGACTCGATCGAGCGGAGCACTTCGTCCACAGGCCGGGTGATGCTTCCCACGAACAACTGCGCCGCAACCATGATGGCCACCACAGCCGCCGCGCATACACCACCGACCCAGTAAACGAGCCCGGCCAACGCGCTTTGTTTTGCTTCTTGGAGTTGTGCGATCGCGCCGAGAGCTTCGTCAACTTCGATCTCGGCAACGATTGCCCAGTTGAGGCCGAGCAGGCTCACTCTTCCGTAGGCACTGGCGACATCCCGTCCGCCGTAGCTCTGCAGCAGCCCTGCGGATTCCTGGCCACTCAACGCTCCATTGACCGCATCGCTGTCAATCCTCCCAGCCTCTGGGCTGCGGAAAGATGCGGATACAGTTCGGCTCTCCGTATCGTGGAAAGAGTCTGAGCGCATGAGATGATCGGGTCCGACCAGGTAGGTCTCTCCCGACTTGCCGAGTCCGGAACGGTTGCCCATGACTTGCGTGATGCGGTCGAGAGGCATCTGGAAGATCGCGACTGCGACCTTCTCGCTTCCGTCGTAGATGGGAGATGAGATGAAGCTCGCAGGCGCCTCGTAGGAAGGCGTGTAGCGTCTGAAGTCCAGGAGGAAAGCTGCGTTTCGATCGTCGGACTCATTGGCCAGGCGGAAAGCTTCGCCGAAGTTGGTCTGGGCGTAAGGGCCCGTCTTGAGCGATGTAGAGTAGTCGAGTTCCTTGAATACGGAGTAGATGATGTCCCCGGAATCCGGGTCGACAATGAAGATGTCGTAGTAGCCGAACTTCTCCAGATAGCTGCGGATGACAGGATGCACCGTCGCGTGTAGGTCGTTGTAGCCTGTCTCTTGGGGGTCCCGGTCGAGCAAGTGCTTGGAGCCCAGTGGATGCGGATTCCCTCCGATGTACGCGTACTGCAGCGCGATGGAATCGTCGTCCAGTCCGGCCAGAAGGCGGTCCGTGTCGATGGCGGCTCCGCTGTTCTGCGAGGAATACTCGGCACCGAAATCCTCTTCGTAGTACTGCGCGAGTTCCTTGCGCATCCTCTGGATATCGGCGGTGCCGACCCCTGCGTCCCGCTGGAAAGTATTGAAGTGCCAGCGAAAACCGCCGGCCGCGTCGACGACCATTCGGTTTTCCGAGAACGTCAGGATCTGGTCTTGGACGGTCCCGAAGTACTCCTCGATCGAGTGCTTCTTGAAGTCACGCAATCCCTCGAGTTTCGAGAACACCTCGTGATTCAGTGCCTGCTCCGAGAAGATGGCCGACTCGTCCATGGCGGAATTCGCTCGCAGATACGCCGCTCCGCTAGCCACAACCAGCGGTACGATGCCAAGCCCGAGGAGCAGGGTCCGGAACTTGATCCGCAATGAGAGATCGTTGAAAGATGTCATCGGATTCCTTCAGTCACGCCGCAGGCGCAGGAGAGTTCAATGTGGAATTTCACTGGATGCGAGGACCCTCTGGGCATCGAGGATGCCGATGGTCTGATTCTCTGTCTTGCAAACACCTAACATCAGTCCGCGCGCGACTCCGTTCAGATTGGGAGGGGGTGGTTCGAGTTGCTGTTCGGTTGGGTTGACGACGTCGGCGATCTTGTCGACGAGAAGGCCTACCTTGTCGGAACTGGTCGAAAGATGACCGGCATGGCACTGGGCGAGTTCCGAGTTCGTCTTGAGTACGATGAGTCGGCTCGCATCCTGAATGTTGCTATCCCCGAGTCCAAGCTGACCCGAGAGGTCGATGACGGTCACGATCTGGCCCCGCAGGTTGACGAGGCCGGAGACGTGTTCTGGAGCCGTGCGGACGGGGGTCAAATCGATGTGACGGTTGATTTCGCTGACGAGCTGAAGGCTCACCGCGAACAGGTCGGTTCCGAGATAGAAGCACGTGAGTCCGTGCTTGAAGCGCTGGCTTCCCGCTGCGTGTTCGCTCATGCTGCTCTCCCTGTCAGACCGTCCACGAGCAACCCGGCATCCAGGAACATCGTGAGACGTCCGCCGACCACCGCGCGTCCGGCGATCGTCGGGTTCCCGCTGTCATGCCGCTCGAGAGATACATCCGCCCGCACCGTATCGACGACTTCACGAGCGAGAATTCCCACCTCCATGCCGTTCACTCTCGGGATCAGCACGAACATGTCTTCGCCCGCTGCCTGAAAACTCTGGACCGGAATGTGATTTTCCAGGCGAATGATGGGAAGACCTCGGTCCCGATACTGGATGAATTCCTTGTTTCCCACGGTTTCGATCTGGCTCTGCTCGATCCGTTCGAGTCTTACGATCTGGTCCAGCTCGACGGCAAACTGTTCGTCTGCGGACGACGTAAACAGCAGAAGCTCCTGGTGGTTCGACTGTTCCTGAACCGCTTCGTCGTCAACGGTCTCGGACGCGCTCGGTTCATCGAACTGAAGCTGCGACTGAGATGCAACGCTATTTACATCCAGGATCATGGCTACCCGACCATCGCCCATGATCGTTGCGCCTGTGAAGGCACGGCATTCCTTGATCATTTCTGCAAGCGGCTTTACGACGATCTCTTCGGTGTCCTGGATCCGATCTACGACCAGGCCGTACTGGTTCTGGTCGACGCGTAGCACGAGTATGTTCACTGCGGAATCGAGGCCGGTTACCTGATCGGACCCATCTTCCCCGCTGGGTGTCCAGCCACGAGTGACATCTGGAATATCCAGTACGTCGGCCAGCCAGACGAGCGGAAGGAGACTTCCGCGGTGTCGCAGGGCTGGAGCGCCGCGGATTGTGCCGATGCGGCCGGCTTCGTCCTCCGGGTGAACGCTGACGACCTCAATCAGGTTTACCTGGGGCACTGCGAAACGCTCATTCCCCACGCCCACGATCAACGAAGGCAAGATCGCGAGCGTCAGAGGCAGGCGAATCCTGATCGTGGTTCCTTTCCCAATCTCCGAATCGACGTCGATCTTTCCACCGAGTTTCTTGATGTTCGACTTGACGACGTCCATGCCGACACCGCGACCGGAGACGTCGGTGACCTCCTTCGCGGTCGAAAGGCCCGCCGCGAACATGAGCATGATTGCGTCCTGGTCCGAGAGGCGCGTTGTAGCCTCTTCATCGAGAACGCCTTTGCCTACGGCAACCGACTTCATCTTTTCGGGATCGACCCCGCGTCCGTCGTCAATGATCTCGATATTGACGAGACCGTTCTCGTGATAGGCACGAAGCCGGAGGGTGGCCGTAGGATTCTTCCCGGCCGCCTCGCGATCTTCTGGCGGCTCGATGCCGTGATCAAGACCGTTGCGAACCAGATGCGTCAGTGGATCACCCAGCATTTCGATGATCGACTTGTCCAGATCGACGTCGCTTCCTTCGAGTGTCAGCTCGACCTTCTTTCCGAGCTTGCGCGACATGTCTCGAACGACGCGATGAAAACGCTTGAAGACAGACCCGACGGGCTGCATTCGAGTGTTCATGATGTTGCCCTGCAATTCGCTCGTGACTAGATCGATGTTCTGGAGCACGGTCCGCAGGTTCGCGTCTTCTACCTCACGCAGCTGGCTGACGAGTTGATTCCTGGCGAG
This sequence comes from bacterium, assembly GCA_024226335.1. Classification (NCBI taxonomy): domain Bacteria; species bacterium. The sequence continues at coordinate 4,228 of JAAELY010000147.1, read as the reverse complement.
CACGAGTTCTCCGGCCAGGTTCATGAGCTGATCGAGAAGTCGGACCGACACCCGGATGGTATCCGCGCCGTCGCCTGAAGCCGCTTCCTTTGAACCGGCTTTCTTCTCAGGTGCGCTCTTCGTTGGAGCTGCAGCGGGTGCCGAGGGTTGTTCTGCGGTCGGCGCTGGCGGCTCTACCGCCTCAAGCTCCGGGAGATTCAGTTGAACGATGCCTTCGCTATCCACACCGAGAGCTTCTGCCAACAGAGGGCGCTCGAGGACTGAAGTGATCACGAAGAAGGCCCCGTTTTCCTCGACCTGCTCGCTGATCACGGAGCCGAGAGCCTGGGCCGCCGTTCGCACCCGCTCGAGAGACGGGGCATCTACATAGGGAGGAACGATCTGGAAGAACTTCCGCCCGTGGCGTCGCGCCTCTTCGACGATGTCGATGGGGATTTGGGCCATCGGATCGGCCAGGGCGGGGGACGCATCTGGCGCGGTTTCTTCGACGGAATCTTCGGCCGTCTCGCTGGGAACGGCCGCCTCGGCCGCCTCGACTATCTCGGCAGACTCGGTCGTTGCGTCTGCAGGCTTCGGCGCTCCGCCGTCCTCTGCCACGGCGCGCAGCTGCTCCTGGTGCTTTGTGATGTCGAGTTCGAGTTCCTCTTCGGGGAGGGCTTCTACTAGCTGCTGTAGCGTGTCGAGTGCAGCGAGCAGCGCGTCGGTCATCTCCGGCCGGTATTCGAGTTCGCCGTCTCGCACCTTCATGAGCAGGGTCTCACCGGCGTGCGCAAGTTCCTGAATCAGTGTCTGTCCGAAGAAACCCGCCGCTCCCTTGACGCTGTGAACGGCCCGGAAGATCGTATTCACGACTTCGGTGCGGCGCTCCGCGTCGACATGCTCGATTTCGAGGAACAGAGGTTCGACCTGCTCGAAATGCTCGAGTGACTCGGTGCGGAATTCCTGGAGCAGCTCTAGATCATCATCAGACATTCGCAGACCTCTATCCGGCTTCTTTACAGGTGGGTGCGGTGGGTCGCCCTACAATGGGCAGGGCGACTTGCCGAGGGCGGCGCGAGTCAACCCATGACCGCGGAAATCGCGTCACCGAGTTGATCTGGCGAAAATGGTTTTCCGATACAGGCTCCGGCTCCCTTCTCGCGCAATTCGCTCGAGATATCCGTGTCCGCTTCGGTCGTGATCATGACAATTGCGTACTTCTTGCCCTGTTCCTGTAACTGCTCGAGCAGTTCGAGTCCTGTCATGTTAGGCATGTTCACATCACTCAGGATGAGGTCGACTTCTTGCTCTTCGAGTACGGCCAGGGCTTCGACGCCGTCACCGGCCTCGTGGATCGTGGCTTTTCCGTGACCTGCACCCCGCAGGGCACGTCGCACGAGTTTCCGCATCGTGGACGAATCATCGACGATCAAAATGTTCACAGGGCACCCCCTCGCAAAAGCGGTTTGGTCGGTTCTGCACCCGGTTCGGCGAAGAAACATGGTTACTTGAATATGAGAAAACTCTTCATTAATCGGAATCCCAATTCCGATAGGTAGGCTGAACCGCCGGGTATCCCGGTCTGAAAAGGGGACTTACGCATGGCATTGAGCAAGCCGTCCGGCGAAGAGACCGAAAGACTGGTTTCCACGCTGCTCGGGAGCCGCGCGATGGCGGAACACTCCGGGCCCGCGTATGACTCGGCTCCTTACGTCGCTGGCTGGTTCGTGAGCAATGAAGGTGAGCGACAGGCCGTCTGTATCCTGGAATTTCAGCTTCTGGCGCACATGGCGGGAAAGATGGCCATGTTCCCCGATGATCGCGTCAAGGAGGTCGTCCACTCTGGAGAGATGGATGGAACCTTCGCCGAGACCGCCAATGAGGTGCTCAATGTGCTCGGCCAGCTCCTGAACCGCGGAACTGGGCATGTTCGTCTGGGTGACACTGAGATGTTCAGCGACTGCGGACCGCCTGATGGCGCGGATCTTTCGAAAGGGGACGCAGCCAACTACAAGCTCAAGGCAGACGGATTTTCAGGAGCGATCTCCTTCGTACTGCTTCCCACTACCTGATCTTGACCTGATCTCATGTTCGTGCGTTGAAGGAGAACCCAATGAAGTTCGATGCTGACAACTGGTCTATCGCCGTAAAACTGGGCGTGCCCACACTGGCCATCGTGGCGGCCGCAGTTTTTGGGTTGGGACTCTACAGTTCGTGGGAAGCCAGGCGGAACTCGCTCGACTACGCGGTCATAAACGCAAAGGCCACGCTGGAGCGGTTCAAGACCATACGCGCCTACTACGCCGAGAACGTCGTTGGAAAGGTCAAGAGCAATTCGGATCTGAAGATCCACTACGATCACAAGAATTCGATGGATACGATTCCGTTGCCGGCAACGATGATTCACGACCTGAGCGAGATTCTGCGAGAAAGCGGCCAGGCGACGACACTGTCTCTATACAGCGAGTATCCGTTTCCAAATCGCTCCTATCGAGAACTCGACCAGTTTGGCAAAGATGCGATCGAGTTCATGAAGAAATCGCCGGACGAAATCTTCACTAGGATCGAGTACCTCGATGGCCAAGAGCAGATCCGCGTTGCCATGGCAGACAAACTCATCGCCGAGGAATGCGTGATTTGTCACAACAACCACCCCGAAACCCCTAAACGCGACTGGCGCCGCGGGCAGGTTCGCGGTGTACTGGAGGTTACGACTGCGGTGGATGATGAGATGGCCGTGGCGATGGGAGCGAACGTGCTTCGTACTTCGTTCACCATTGGGTTCTTCTCACTTCTGGCGCTGGGCGGACTGGGTTTCTTGATTCTCCGCTCCATCACCAACCGGTTGGATGCGATGGATGATTCGATGTCCGCAGCCGCAGAGGGAAACCTGACTCTCGACCTGCGATCCTCCGGAAGAGACGAAATCGCCGTTATCGGGAACAGTCTCCAGGATCTCATCGTCGGCTTGCGCGGAAGCATCGGCGAGGTCAAGACACACGGAGGCGTTGTCGTGCATGCGTCCCGGGAAATGAATGGCGTAGCAGAGGAACTAGCGCGAGCCACCGACCGGATGAGCCCACAGGCCGAAAGCGCCGTATCCCGAACCTCCGAACTCGAGCATCACCTCGCCGAAGTCGCCTCGATGGTTGAGGAGTCCTCGGGCAGCGTCCGCAACGTCGCAGCCGCAATCGAGCAGACCTCGACCAACCTCACCACGATCGCCTCGAATGCGAAGGGCGTCGCCGCAGACGTAGCCGCAGCCGCAGATGCCGGAAATCGCGTGGCCTCATCGCTAGGGGGTGTACGCGAAAAGGCCAGCGAAGCCGCAAAGATGACCGAGCAAGCCAGCATGTCGGCTCGCGAGACCAATCAAACCGTCGAAAACCTCGGCGTCTCCGCAAACGAGATCGGTGCCGTCGTCGAGACGATCAACCGGATCGCCGAACAGACCAACCTCCTGGCACTGAACGCGACCATCGAAGCCGCTTCCGCCGGCGAGGCCGGGCGCGGATTCTCAGTCGTCGCAAACGAGGTGAAAGAACTCGCAAAGCAGACCAGCGAGGCCACGACCGGAATTCGACAGCGCGTCGAAGAAATCCAGTCCAGCACCGAAGCATCCGTTCAGGCCATCGTGAACACCAGCGCGACCATCGACGAGATCAATCGCATCTCCCAGGGAATCGCTGACGCCGTACAGGGACAGGCCAGCGGCATGGAAGAGATGGTCGGCCTGACGACTTCTGCTGCGGATGCAGCAAACATGATCAGTCGCAACGTGGAAGAAGCTTCGAGCGGAGCAGTCGAAGTGGCGAAGAACGGCGAGAAACTGGCTGACGGTGCCTCGCAAATCGCGCGCAGCGCCTCCGAAGCCTCTGACGCCGCACGCGGGGTAGCTTCTAGCCTCCAGACGATGCAGCAGGAGGTCACCTCGACGGTGACTTGTTCGGGTCGGGTGAGTAGCGCTTCTTCGGAGTTGACGGACCTGGCGGAATCTCTGGATCAAACAGTAGCCCGCTTTGAAACATAGGTTGGGTGGTGGTCAGAAGAATGTGCCTGACGGGCCTTTGTTTCTGCCCCGTTCAAGCCATCTGCCCCATTCACCAGTCTCAGTACGCGTAAGAGAGTTCGTGACTCCGCCCACCCGGCAGTCTGCGGGTCGGAATGCGCCGCTCGTAGCAGCGCTTCAACCAGACCGGAAGCTCCATCCGAGAAGCGAACAAGCGCTGACTCAGCAACGCTCGAACCG
>JAAELY010000146.1 GCA_024226335.1 bacterium | reverse complement strand
CGTTTCTTGAACTCGTAGATCAGTCGAGACTTCCCGCTCCCCGCGTCGCCGACGATGGAAACGACCTGCGCCAGACGATCGTCGAGCCGAGAAAAGCAGCCCATGAGTTGTGCGATCTCTGGCTCGCGTCCGAACAGAGGCGTCAGACCGCGCGCCTTCGCGATTCCCATCGGTGTCGCATTGGCGATCTCGATGATCTCCTGCGCGTTGATCGGTTCCGACTTCCCCTTGACCTCGAGGGGACCGACCGACTTCGTCCGAAAGTGCCCGCGCACCAGTGAAGACGTCGCCTCGCTGATCAGAATCGAACCGGGCGATGCCAGAGACTGGAGCCGCGCCGCCAGGTTCGTGGTGTCGCCGATCGCGGTGTAGTCGGTCTTGAGGTCGTTGCCCATCGTGCCGACGACGACCGTACCGGTGTGGATGCCGATCCTCGCGGTGAGTTCGACTCCCCCTTCGGAGCGCACGCGGGTATGCAGCTGCTCCAGCGCCTTCTGAATTCCGAGTGCGGCGCGAACCGCGCGTTCGGGATCATCTTCGTGTGTGATGGGCGCTCCGAAAAGCGCCATGAAACCGTCCCCGGCGAGCTGATTGACGATCCCTTCGTGGCGGTAGATTTCGCCAAAGGCGATCTCCAGAAACTGGTCGAGAAGCTCGCGGTACTCCTCCGGATCGAGTCCCTCGGCGATCGCCGTGGAACCCACCAGATCGCAGAAAAGGACCGTTGCGCGCTTGCGCTCACCGGCGACCGCACCAACACGGCGAATCTTGGACGCGAGTCCTTCCGGAAGGTGACGCTGCAGCGGGTCGCTCTCGGGCGGATCTTCCCGTGCGGGGAGCGATGAAGTGGCAGCCACCTCGCCGGCCGCTGTACCGCATTCCGGACAGAACCGGAATTCGGGGTTCAGGGTCTCGCCGCAATTCCTGCAGGCCGCCTGCAACGGAGTTCCGCAGGCATGGCAGAAATTTTTGCCGGGGAGGAGTTCAGTGCCGCAATTGCCGCAGGGCATTCGCGTTAACGTGGTCCCCGACCGGGCCGCCGTCAAGCGACCCGGATTCCCCGACAGAATCCCTTCAGGAGAGCCTGAAACCGCCGGTTTCCGGCGCGCGCAACCTCCGGGCAGGCTAGGGAACCTCTGCACAGGGAGGCTGCGGCTGCGAAGCGCGATGCATCCGCCTGCGCTGCGTCGCGCGACCCTCTGCAGATCTACGGATCTGCGATCGGATCACGCTTCTTGCTCAGGCGGCGACTCCCGCTTCTCG
>JAAELY010000145.1 GCA_024226335.1 bacterium | reverse complement strand
GTCCTTCGCCGTCGTCTGTACCCAGTCCTCCGTTCCGTACGGCTGGCTCCGGGTCACGCTGCGCCGGATCGCCTCCAATTCCCCTTCCGTCTGCGGCTGATTCACCAAGTCTGTCCAAGCACGCGGCCGAGGCAAAGGCCACTTGCTCAACCAGCGCCGATCTTCCGAGATCCCGTGCATGTAAGCAAATCAGACACCCAGACTATTGCGCTCGGCGAGCGGACACAATCCGTTCCCGTGATTTCTACCTGCTGCGACGAAGGGACAGGGCGTAGATTAAGACCGAACCGGTAGAGAGCAATGAAGGCGGCACGGATTCACGCGCGGATGGCGCGGCGTGAAGGAGAACGGCGGACGAGTCGTCCGACTGGAGGTGGACAAGGGCCGTGCGCTCGCCAAGGGATCGTCAGGCGAATGCTTGTCGGCAGTGCCTCTTTCCTTGCAGCCATCGTTTGCCGGCGCGCGACGCCTCTTCACCCAGCGCCGCGACTCGGCCCGCGGCACGATGGAACCAACGGCCGAAATCCTTGACGCAGTCGATCCAGTTGTCGC
>JAAELY010000144.1 GCA_024226335.1 bacterium | reverse complement strand
GCCGACCCGAACGCTCGAAGGCTGTTCCGTGATCCTCTACTTCGAGAAGCCGAGTCTGCGCACATTCGTCACTTTCGAGATCGGTGTGACGGAACTCGGCGCATTCCCGGTTCATCTCCCTCCCGGACAGGTGAAGATCGGTAGCCGGGAACCGATCGAGGACGTCGGTCGCAATCTGTCCCGTTGGTGCCATGCGATTGTCGCGCGCACGTATGGACACGACCTGATCGAAGGGCTGGCGGAGAACTCTGAAGTTCCCGTCATCAACGCACTGACCGATTGGCTTCATCCCTGCCAGGCCATGGCCGATGCCCTCACGATCATCGAGCATGGACGGTTGCGGGACGATCCCCTGGTCTACGTCGGCGACGGCAACAATATGGCGCATTCGCTGATTCACCTGGCTGGACGACTCGGCATGAGCCTGACGCTTTGCACCCCGCCGGGGTATGCGCCTGAGGATTGCGTGATCGCGCGCGGTCGAGAACTCGCCGCAGAGTCCGGAGGGGAGATCCGGCTCGAGTCGGACCCCCATGCAGCGGTCAAGGACGCGGCGTTCGTGTACACGGATGTCTGGGCGAGTATGGGCCAGGAAGACGAAGCGGAAGCCCGTCGCAAGGTCTTTGCTCCGTACCAGGTCAACGAGGCGTTGATGAACTCCGCTCCGAAGGGCGCGAAGATTCTCCATTGTCTTCCGGCTCACCGAGGCGAGGAGATCACCGAGGGTCTCTTCGAATCGGAAGCCTCGATCGTTTTCGATCAGGCTGAGAACCGATTGCACGCTCAGAAGGCCGTTCTGGAGGCTCTTATCGTTCCCTGATCTTCGCGGGCCATGAGGCGCCAGGCTCGCCACCGAATCTCAACTTCTCACCAAATGGTCCCGATAGCTTGGGGGATCAGGTGCCTATTGGTGCGGAGATGGGATGAGTTCGATTTCGGACGATACGGAGACCCTGGAATCGCCGGAGGGTTTCGAGGCGGAAATTCGCGACTTCGCGCGCGCTCTGCCCACAATGGACTACTACCGGGTTCTCGACGTCCCGCGGGGTGCCGATCCAGACGAGATTCGCGAGGGCTTCTTCGAACGTTCGAAGCGCTTCCACCCGGACCGCCACTTTCGCAAGTTGCCCGAGCCTTACCTGGATCTGCTGAACGAGATCTACAAGCGCGTGGTGGCTGCGCACGATGTCCTTCGAGACAAGAAACTGCGCCGCGGTTACGACGAAGCACTGGAGCCAAAGACCTCGAAGGTGCCTCGGCCAGAAGCGATGGCAAAGGCTCCTGCCGATCCGGATCCGCAGCCGAAAGGGGAGCCGGGTGAGTCTCCCAGTAAGACGCCTCTTCGCGACCGAGGCCAGGCTTTCAAGTCGCGAGGTCCTCTGATCGGTCGCGCGAGACCTGCTCCCCGTTCCAGGCGCGACAGTTCGTTGCGTCAGCGCAAGGGATTGCGTTCACCCGATGTTCTCCTGCGCGGGTTGAAAGCTGAAATCGAGCGCGGCCGTTCAAAGGCGAAGCGTCACTTTGAAGAGTCCCAGGAATTCAAGGTGGCCGCGGATTGGCCGAGATGTGTCGCCGCGCTGAAACTGGCCATGGCATTCGATCCACGCGAGAAACGCTTTCACGACGAACTCGCCGAGGTGCTTCCGAGCGCCAACGCAGAGCGCGCAACCGAGATTCGCAAGAAGGGTGAATTATTCCTGCAATCGGGCGATAAGCAAGCCGCTGTCGAGTGTCTCGAAGAAGCTTGTGATCTTCTGCCCACTGATGCAGGCCTCGCACATCAGGTTGCGAGCATCCTCTTTGATCTGCACAAGAATCTGAAGAAGGCGGCGATCTTTGCCGAGCATGCGGTCTCTCTTGATCCCAAGACAGTCCTGTATCTGAAGACACTCGGGATGATCTACAAAGCCGATGGCAATCCTGTGAAGGCACAGAAGAATCTTCAACGCGCGTGGGCGATCGATCCGCTCGACGAGGAAGTCAAAGCGGAACTCGGGACGCTCTAGATTGCGAAACATGCAAGGACGGCAATGAGCAACGTAATTGGTATCGACCTGGGAACGACCAACTCCTGCGTCGCAATTCTCGAAGACGGTCAACCGGTGGTAATACCGAATACCGGTGGCTACAAGACCACGCCGTCCGTCTTCGCGGTGACCGAGGAAGGCAAGAGGCTCGTCGGTCATCTCGCCAAGCGCCAGGCTATCACCAATGCGGAAAATACCGTCTATGCGGCGAAGCGACTGATCGGTCGTTCGTTCGATTCCGAAGAAGTCCAACGTCTGCAAGCACTGCTGCCTTATGAACTCGCCCAGGGTCCGAATAACGACACGCGCGTTCAGGTGGCCGGTCGCGTCTACACGATCCCCGAGATCTCGGGCATCGTGTTGCGCGAGATGAAGCGTGTGGCCGAGGAGTATCTCGCCACGACTGTCCAGGATGCGGTGGTCACCGTACCGGCCTATTTCAACGATGCCCAACGTCAGACGACGCGGGATGCCGGTCGCATCGCGGGACTGGAGCTGCTTCGAATCATCAATGAGCCAACGGCTGCAGCGCTGGCCTACGGTTTCGGTCGCAGCGAAACCGAGAACATCGCGATCTACGACCTCGGTGGCGGTACCTTCGATATTTCGATCCTGCAGATGGGGAAAGGCGTCATCGAAGTGCTCTCGACTTCCGGCGACACGCTCCTGGGTGGCGAGGACTTCGACATGCATATCGTCGAGTTCCTCCTACAGGATTTCGAAGCCAAGGAAGGTCTCGATCTGCGCAAGGACACGATGGCGCTTCAGCGGCTCAAGGACGCTGCGGAAAAATCCAAGTGCGATCTCTCCCAGGTCACACAGACGGAGATCAATCTTCCGTTCATCGCCGCAGACGCGCAGGAGAACGCGCTGCACATGAGTGTCGTGATCACACGCGAAAAGCTCGAAGAGCTGGTCGGCGACCTGGTCATGCGCACACAGGCGATCTGCGAAACCGCTCTAGCCGATGCGAAATTGAGCAAAGATGACATCAACCAGATTCTCCTCGTGGGCGGGCAGACGCGCATGCCCATGGTTCAGAAATTCGTCGCCGAGTTGTTCGGAAAGGTGCCCCATAAGGGTGTAAATCCGGACGAAGTCGTGGGAATCGGCGCGGCGATCCAGGCCGCGATGCTTGCGGATGACCAGGAAGGCCCGCTGCTGATCGACGTCACGCCGCTGTCTCTGGGTATTGCGGCCTACGGCGGTCATTTCGCCAAGCTGATCGAACGCAATACGACGGTGCCGACCTCTCGCAAGGAAATCTTCACGACTACGCGAGACAATCAGAGCGCGGTGCAGATTCGCGTCCTTCAGGGAGAAAGCGAGCGCGCCGCAGAGAACGACCTGCTCGGCGAGTTCGTTCTATCTGGCATCCGGCCCGCGCCGAAGGGGGAACCCGAAGTCGAGGTCACATTCGATATCGATGCCAACGGAATCGTCAGTGTTTCAGCCAAGGACATGCAGACGAACCAGGAGCAGTCAATCCAGGTGAATCCGCGCGGCACATTGAGTCCAGACGAACTCGACCGGCTCGCCGATGAGTACGACGATTCCGAAGAGATCGCGATCAAGGACTGATTCTGGTGAGTGAGACGACTCAAGAGAAGGTCACGAGACTCCTCAAGCGAGGTTTGAACTACTACGGGTTGGGAGACCTCGAGGCAGCGATTGGTTGCTGGGAGCAGGCGCGCGCCAAGGATCCGGACAACCAGGCGGTCTACGACTACCTGGAAACGGCCTACGAAGAGGCCGGTGTCGAGCGTCCCGCCACGCTTCAACGACCGCCGACCCCGGAACTCGCCAGTATCGATGACGACGTGACACCTCGCGCCATCACACCCGCTCCGGTGGCCAGACAGAATCCGCTCGAAGACGAGGAAGATACCGAGCGCAGCATGCCGCCGGCCTTGCCCGAGAGCGAAACCGACGAGGTGGATGACGTCGATACGACCATCTCTGGCGCACTCTCCGCCTACAAGAACGGTCGCCTGGACGAAGCGTGGGTCAAACTGCAGAAAGCCGCAAAGTCGTACCCCGATCGTCTCGATGTGCAGGGGTATCTGCAGCTCGTCCGTTCCGAGCAAGCCCAGCGCTGGGCAGGGGAGATCGGGGACCAGGGTCGCATCCTGACTCTGAAGGCCTCGAATTCGGATCTGATGAATCTCGATCTGCATCCGGAAGAAGGCTTTCTCGTCAGTCAGATCGACAATACGGTCACGATTTCGGACCTGATGTCGCTCTCCAGTTGTGGCCGGGTCCGAACCCTGGAGATCATCGCTCGGCTTCTGCGCGAAGGGATCGCGGAGTAGCCGGCGCGCAGAAGGCCCGCGCCACTCCGAACGCCTGGGAGCGTTCGGAGATTTTTCATTTTTAGCTAGAATGCGCGAATGAGTGAGATCAAGCGCATCGTTCTGGCGTATTCCGGCGGCCTGGACACCTCCGTCATCCTGAAATGGCTCATGGAGACCTACAAGGCCGAGGTCATCTGTTACTGCGGCGACGTGGGTCAGGAAGAGGATCTCGAAGGCGTTCGAGAGAAGGCTCTCGCGACCGGTGCCCGGGACTACCTCGTTTCGGACCTTCGCGAGGAGTTCGTACGCGACTTCGTCTTTCCCGCAGTAGCCGCGAATGCGATCTATGAAGGCACCTATCTGTTAGGGACCTCGCTGGCCCGACCCGTTCTGGCGAAGGAGCAGGTCAGGATTGCACGCGAATTCGACGCAGACGCGGTCGCGCACGGCTGCACCGGCAAGGGAAACGACCAGATGCGCTTCGAGCTGACTTTTCAGGCGCTGGCTCCCGATCTCGAAATCATCGCGCCCTGGCGAGACTGGGATCTAGGTGGCCGCACCGAGCTCATGGCGTACGCCAAGAAATACGAAATCCCGGTCGAGGCGACCCTGAAAAAACCGTATTCGATCGACCGAAACCTGCTTCACGTCAGCTACGAGGGCGGTGTGCTCGAGGATCCCTGGCACCCACCTGAAGAGAAAATGTGGGGTTGGACGCGCTCGGTCCAGGACGCACCGGAGACCCCGGCGCAGGTCGTCATCGAGTTTGAGCGCGGAGTGCCGGTGGCCGTCGATGGCAACAAGCTCGGGCCGGTGGAACTTCTGACGCGATTGAACGATCTCGGCGCGGAGCACGGAGTGGGTCGGGTCGACATGGTCGAGGATCGAGCGGTCGGTATGAAGGCCCGGGGCTGCTACGAGACGCCGGGCGGGACCCTCCTGTACGCGGCACATCGCGCGCTCGAGTCCATCACGCTCGATCGCGAAGTCATGCTCGAGCGCGATCGCCTGATTCCGCGCATTGCGCAGCTGATCTACAACGGCTTCTGGTACTCACCGGAGATGGAATTCCTGCGGGCCGCCGTCGACAAGAGTCAGGAACACGTGAGCGGCGAGGTCCGGCTACAACTCTACAAAGGTGGGCTTGCCGTGCTGGGGCGAAGATCGGACGAAACCCTGTACAGCGAAGAGATCGCGACCTTCGAGGCCGACGATGCTTACGACCAGTCCGACGCCACCGGCTTCATCCGCCTCAACGCTCTGCGGCTCAAGCTTCGCTCGCCGACTCGCTGACGGCCGTCTCGCCCGGTTCGCGTGCCTGCGTCACGAAGCGCAGGACGTGGGGCAGGAGTTTGCGCATGGGGTCGGTTCCGGGGGCGATCTGTTCGACCAGGTCGTACACATAGGCCAACGTTCGCGCGTAGAGCAGCAGCTGGCGGGGTAGGCGGAAGGCGCGGCTCTCGCGAAAAACCTCCTTGGCCAGACCTTTCAATGCCTGAATTCCGGCAGCCTGAGCGCCGAGTGCATCCGCGGCTCCCGCCTCGAAGGCGCGTTCGGCCGCTGCGCGGGCTTGTTTTTCGCGTCCTGGAATCAGGACTCCAGCGCGCTGTAATCCGGCCAGCAATGCGTCGACGTCCCGGATCAGCAGTGCTTTGAAGCCGAGACGCAGCTCGTCGACCAATTCTGGTTCAAGCTGCTGTGCCAGACCAAAGTCTAGAAACAGGAGTCGCGGCCCGGGGCCGCCCGCCGGTGCGGCGGGATTGGCTTCGTCCACCAGGAACAGATTGCCCGCATGCGGATCTGCGTGGAACAGGCCGTGAGCGAAGATTTGCAGGCCGTATGCATCGCTCGCGATATCTGCGCAAATCTGTGGGGTGGCTCCGCCGGCCTGGATCGCCGCGGGATCGTCTAGACGAATACCCGGTACGAAATCGTAGGTGACGACTCCATCTGCGGTGCAGTCCCAGTGTACTCGGGGCACCACGATGCGGGCATCGTCTCGCAGGTTCTTGCCGACTGCTTCGGCGATGCCGGCTTCGCGTTCGAGGTCGACTTCCTCGACCAAAGTCTGTCCGATCTCTTCGGCCGCCTGATCGACGTCGAGTCCGCGTAGCCAGGGATGCAGTACGCGCAGAGCCCGACGCAGACTGCGCACGTCTGCCGCGACGCGAGCAGCCGTGAGTTCGGGATGACGCACCTTTACCGCAACATCCCGTCCGTCCTGGGTTCGCGCCCGGTGCACCTGCGCGATCGAGGCGGTTCCCAGGGGTTCGGGGTCGATCATCGAGAAACGCTGAAGCGTGCCCAGCGAGCGTTCGATCTGCCTGCGCACGAGCGCGAAAGGAACCGCGGGAGCCCGATCGACCAGCCCCGACAGGGGTTTGCAGAACTCGTCCGAGAACAGGTCGCTTCTGCGAGCGAGTTCCTGACCGAGCTTCGTGTACACGCCCCGCAGGCTGCCGAGGTGCTCCGCCAGGATCTGGCCCGATCGCTGGCTCCTTTCTGGAGGGCCGAGACCGGGTTCTAGCCGGGCCCATGCCAGCCTGACGGCTGCCTTCGTGAGTGAGCGCAATGGGGACTTCGAATTTCGCACCAACCTCTCCCGATGCTAAAGTGCAACTCATGCGCAGGGCCTACCAAATACCACTTTCCAATAGTGTTTTCGTCGGCTTGGGGGGGCTTCGCTCACAGGGTACCCAGCTTGACACCTGTTCGGCGCTTGTAATAGAACGGCAGTCCGGTGTGTTGCTGTTTCCGAAGCGGGAGCTGTGTCTCGATTTCGAACACTGCGCACCATCCGCGGTCCCGCCCAGGAGCGGGTCCAATGGTGAGGGCCGCGTCAGGGAGGGACTTTGGACTGGACTCAGCTCAGAGGGGCAGTGGGGAGCTTCGCGATGGTGGCGGTGCTGGTCTTCGTGACCGCTTGCGCCGAGCAACACTTCACCGAGGTGTATCGCGAAGGTGAGATCGATATTCCGGATGATCTGTACGCGGCAACGGCCGTGGGACCAGATCACCTCTGGGCCGCCGGGTACTTCGGTGCGATCTATCGCACCCGAGACGGTGGCAAGAGCTGGAGCAAACTCGACAGCCTGACGTCCAAATCCATCTACGACATCTCGTTCGCGGATCAGAACAACGGTTGGGCAGTCGGCCGTCGGGGCTTCGTCATCCACACGACGGATGGTGGCGATACCTGGGAAAAGCAGAGCATCCCGCGCAAACCCGCGCAGCATCTTTTTGCAGTGCGCGCTGTCACGCCCCAGATTGCCTGGGCCGTAGGCGACTGGGGTGGGCGCTACTACACGGGTGACGGTGGAAAGACCTGGGAAGATCGCTCGTTCCGGGTCACCGAAGAGCACCCGACCTTCAAATACTTTTCCGATGAAGAACTCGCCCGCTTCAATGCCGGTGAGCCCTTCTACGATGACATGTTTCTCAATGATGTTTTCTTCATCAGCGACAAAGTCGGTTGGATCGCGGGCGAGTACGGGTTCATCTTCCACACAGAAGACGGTGGTGAAACCTGGGCGCGCTCCGACATCATCGGCGACGTCCAGTTCGACGACTTCGACTTTCCAGCCGATTCGGCCAAGGTGCCGCGCGAGCGTTGGGACGCGATCTTCGATGCGGCCGAGATCCTGGCCGACAAGCCCTATCTCAAGATACGCATAGAGGGTTTCATGACGGCCTCGGAGCTGCGGAAGCGCGGCGATACCTTCCTGGCGGATGAGCGAGCCGACGAGATTCGCGAGTTTCTGGAAGGCGAGGGCATCACGCAGGACCGTATCAAGGTCCTGAACCCCACTCCGTTTGACGCGGAAGGTATAGACCTTCCCGCATTTCAGGCGTCCAAGACTGCGGGCCGGCCCTATGCGAGCGTCAAGGTGATCGAGACGCCCTTCTTGTTCGATGTGAAGTTCCGCGATGAGAAGGCGGGCATTGTCTCCGGGCTCGGTGGCGTCATTCTGATCAGCGAGGATGGAGGCAAGACGTTCCGGTATCGCGACAGCGATGCTCGTCAGGCGTTGTTCTCCGCAGCCTTCGCAGATGATGGCCGACTACTCGCGGTCGGCGAGAAGGGACTCCGCCGAATCAGTACCGACAGCGGAGCGACCTGGAAACCTCTGGACAGCGATGGATCCGAAGGGGTCTTCCCGAAGGGCAAGCACGGTTACCTCAGGGATATCGTCTTTGGTGAGCCTTCGATCGGCTGGATGGTGGGCCAGGGTGGACACGTGATCAAGACGGCCGACGGCGGACAGACCTGGGTGCAGATACTGCCCCCGGTCGCTGAGCACGAAGCAGCGGCTCACGAAGGCGCGGGGGAGTAGGACATGTCGGACAACGAACAGAACCAGCCCATCGAGGAGAATCTGCCGGAAGCAGCCTTCTCGATGCGCTTTGGCCGGCTCATCATGCGCAATCGCTTTGCGACGTTGATGACCTTGCTCAGCATCACGCTCTTTTTCGCGTTCCCGCTGGTCAACGCGATCTACTACAACCTGACCCTCTCTGAGGACGGCGAGGGCGGGCAGCTATTCGGAATCGAGACGCGCTTCCGCCTGGACGCGAACGCTCGCGACACGTATCCCGAGCATCCCTTCATTCACGCACAGGACAAGTTCACGGGCCGCTTCGGCTCGGCGAGTTTCATTGGCCTGGCGATCGTGAAGAAGGAAGGCGAGATCTACGACTACGACTTCCTGGAGAAGGTGCGTCGTATCACGGATGCCGTCGACAAGGCTCCGAACGTCAACCATTACCAGGTTCGAAGCCTCACGCACATCAATACACGGGTCATGGTCATCGAGCCCGATGGCGGCATTTCCCCCGAGCCTCTGCTCGAAGAAGTGCCAGAAGACGAAGACGAGATCCTCGCGCTCAAGCGCACGGTCCAGGAGAACCCGGGCTTGATCTACGGCCTGCTGGTTTCCAAGGACCACACGGCCACCGCCGTTTCAGCGGGCTTCATCACGCATCGACTCGACAATAGCCAGGCTTACACCGACCTTTTCAACTACTTCCAGAAATTGAAGGAAGAAGAAGAAGCGGACGGCACGGTCGATATCTATGTCGCGGGAGTGCCGATCGCCACGGGCTGGGTGCTGCGGCACGCGTTCGAGATCGTGTACTTCCTACTCCTTACGATCGTGGTGCTCTTCTTCCTGCTCCTGGCGTATTTTCGAAAGTTGCACGGCGTGGCGATCCCGATGGTTGCCGGTTTGTCGACAACGATCTGGGGCATGGGTTTTTGCGCCTGGATCGGCATCACTCTCGATCCGCTGATCCTCGTAATTCCGCTGCTGATCACCGCGCGCTCGATCTCTCACACCATCCAGATGGCCGAGCGTTTCTTCGAGGACTACGAGGCGGAGATCGAAGGGCGGCAGAGCAAGCTGGGCCGGGACCTCACGCCCGACGAGGTCACGGAAGCAAAGGTCGAGACTGCGACCACCGCCATGGCCAAGCTGATGCTGCCCGGGATGCTCGGCATCATCACGGACGCCGCCGGGTTGCTGGTCATCCTGCTGACGTCGATTCAGGTCATGCGCAATCTAGCGATGTTCGGCTCGTTCTGGGTCGTGGCGATCATCTTCAATGTGATCCTGCTGCATCCGATCATGATCGCGTACCTGCCGCCGCCGCATGACAACAAGCACTTCACGCCGCGTTGGATGACGAGTTTCCTGAGCATGGCTGGAAACATCGCCACCGGTGCGCGCAGTCGCTATGTGCTCGCCGGAACCGCGATGCTCTTCCTCGGCCTTGCCACGTACTACGTGCTGTACAACTCGACGATCGGTGAGAGTCGCCCGGGTGCGCCGGTCTTTTGGCCGGACCACGAGTTCAATATCTCGGCGGCGAAGCTGGGTGAGAAGTTCGGCGGGCTCGATCGCCTTACGATCTTCATCGATGGCGATGGCAAGAGCGCGAGTTCGGATGGCCTTGTTCTGCAACGCATGGAAGCGATGCAGCGTTACATGAAGAAGTACGTCGATCCGGGGGCGACGATTTCGGTCATCGACATCATCAAGCAATTCTGGTTGATCAACCATTTCGCCGATCCGAAGTGGGGATTTGTTCCCGACTCGGCCACGACGGTCGGATCGATCATCTTCCAGTTACAGAGATCCAGCATTCCGGGGTTCTTGCGGCCCTTCATGACGGTCGACTCCGAGGACTCGAACGTGAACTTCGTGTTCAAGGATCACCGCGGTGAGACGATCACCCGGGCGATCCACTACGCGGAGCGTTTTATCGAGGAAAATCCGATGGGGCGCATCTCGGTACGCCTGCAGGAAGACCGCGGCGGATTCCTCGATTCGGTCTACTACATGCTCGGGCCGGTGCTTTTTCCGCGCAACCGGGAGATGCACGTCCAGGTGGCCCAGATCAACGACGAGCAGCGGGTCACCGGGTACCAAAAAGAGGAACCGACGCCGGTCGGTGAGTGGAGTCAGCCTATCGATTCCGCAACGGTTGAAAAGGACGTGATCGCTGCGATTCGGTTGCTCTCGCGCAAGAAACTCGGCGAGATCACGCTCGATAACGACCTGCGGGTCGATCTGGAGCAGACCGAAGAGCGGCTCAGCAAGATCGCCATCAAACTCTCGATGGAATACGATTACCGTGTCGAGAGCGTCAGTGTGGGACCCAAGGAGTCGATGCTGGAAATCCGCACCGTGGGCGAGCTGGTCGACCACATCGTCGAGCGGAGCGAGTATCTGGTCATCGAGGAGTGGAAGAACTCCACCGGCAATATTACTGCCCAGACGGTTCGCTACTGCACCAACTACTGCCCATACGAACTCTGGGTGCAGAACACGAAGTTCAAGGATACGTCGTTCAATCCGCAGCGAACCTCGACCTACACCCGAGGTGCAGAATTCGTGCTGGCGGGCGGAATCATGGGCGTCTATGCGGCCGTCAATGAAGAGGTTGAGCGCGGCCACGTCGCAAACATCCTGCTGATCTTCATGATCGTGTTCACATTCGTCAGTGTCAGCTATCGCTCCGCATCTGCCGGTATCGTGATCGTGTTCTCGCTGGCCTGTGGAACGGTGATCTCCCTGTTCTATATGGCGCTTACCAAGACGGGCCTCACGGTGCAGACGCTTCCGGTCCAGTCCGTGGGAGTGGGAATTGGTGTCGACTACGCGATCTACGTGACCGACCGCATCCGCCAGGAGTATTCATGGTGCGGTGATCTAGACGAGGGCATTCGGCGCGCGATCCGCACGACCGGCATGGCGGTGTCTTTCACTGCAACGACGCTGATCGGCGGGATCTTCTGCTGGTCATTCAGTCAGTTGCGCTTCCAGGCAGAAATGGCGCAACTCCTGTCCATCTTGATGGCCGTAAACATGCTAGGCGCGATTTTCCTCGTACCTGCGTGTTTCTCCATCTTGCGTCCGAGCTTCTTTGCCGCGTCGCTGAGCGAGAACGCAGAAGCTGAAGATTCAGCCCAGACTGAACCAGAAACTGCCCTGAGCAGTGCAGGTTAAGCATCGAGTTGGTGAAGGTTTCATGGTATTCTTCCGGGGAATGAAGAAGGGAATCGCAAAATGAGGCGTGTACTTACCTCCGTGCAGGTCCTTGCACTCGTCGTTGGCTTTCTAGCTCTTTACGGAGCGAAGTCGGCTTCGGCAATTGAAGTGCAACTACCGGGCGAGAGGCAACTGGCCCTTCACGGTTTCTACGAAACCCGACTCTTGTTTACGGGCGCTGACTTCCCGGCCAATGGCACGACATTCAGTCAGTTCCGACACGTCCTCGACCTCGAGACCGAACTCGAGATCTTCCCCGACGGGATCGGCCCTTTCGACATGATGTTCTTGTTCAGTCGCTGGCTCGTCAGCTACGACTGTATCTACGAACGCGGTTGCGGCCTGTTTTCCGGAGCAGACAGCTACGGTGGAGCCAAGCGCACGCCCAGTCGAGCGCCCCGGAACCTGAAGCCGTACACCGCGGAATCCCCGTATGTCGCCGGTCTTCCCGAACTGCGCCAGCACTTCGTTCCCGGAACCTTGCGCTCGCCGGTCGAGAAGCTCAATCCAGGGCGTCGCTATCGAAACTGCGTCAACCCCGGTGGGGTTAGGAATAACCCGTTTCCGCTCGCGGTACTCTGTAACGCGAACAACCGCTCCCCGCTCGATGCTCCGATTCGCACGGGCGCGGGAAGCCTGGATCGCGTGCACGCGGGTAGTTTCAATCTCGAACTCCGCCAGCAGTTCTTGAACTCGGCTCGCCCGTTTCTGGGCGAGGATCGTTTCAATGAGTTGCAGACGCGCATCGGCGACGGACACACCATCAGCCAGAGGGCCGAGCATGAGCGCCGCGCATCGCTGTCCGAAGCTGCGCGACTGGATGCACTTGGCCTGTCCGGTGGCGATGCTCTGCGCGAGCGAGCTGCCGCGTTATTGCATGTCGACCCGAGTGACACCAGCTCTGGATATCTTTTCGAAGCGGCCATCACGGGTGCAGACGGCGGAATGGCGTTGCTGGACACCCGCGCAGATACCGACCGTTTCGAGATTCTCGCTGCGAAGTTCGCGCCCGGAGTGCGCACTTCTTTGTGGGCAAGCGGAGCGCTCAGCGACGCAGCCATCCCCTTCTCGCCGACGATCGACAATCCGATTCGGCCACAAGGTTACTTTCGCAGCGGAGTACTGGATCTCGTGAGTCCGTTCGAAGAAGGTCTGGCCAAAGACATGAGCCAGGGCGCTCTGGTCGGCGTTCCCGCAGGGATAAATGCGGGAAAATTGCAGAAGAACGCGATCCCGTTCTTCCTCGGGCCCGACGGCATCAACAATACCGCTGACGACCTTCCCTTCGAGACGGGCTCGCTGGTCAGGACCACGCCTTTTGCGGGTGTGAACGACCCGTACAACTCATCGACGGCGGGATTGCCCGGACTCCCGGCGTTCGTTGCATCGGGTCAGCTCGCCGATCGAAAGGGCGTCCAACGCGAACTCTACGGCGTCTTCGAACCGAACAATCTGTCGTTCCGCGGTTGTGCGTTGAACTCTCAGCTGCTCGGCGGGACCCTTTTCACATACAATAGCGCGACTCATGCGTGCACCGACAACGCCACAGGTGCGAGTATTTCGGACATCTGGACGGCTTTCGAACCTGCCGTCTACGACGCGCTGACACCCGATCAGAAGACGCTGGCCAAGAAGGTCTTCAACCTCGGTTGTGCCAGTGAGGCGGAGAGGGCGTTCGCCACAACGGATACCCGCATGGTCGGTACGAACGCCGACGGCGACTGCATCCGCTTGAACTCGGATGCCTTCAGAACTGAGGATAGGATTCACTTCGACGTTTTGCCGCTACTCGCCGATTCGAGTGTGCGCCCTTCCGAAGCGAATCTGGAACCGATCGATCTGACCGACTTGAACCTATACGCCAATGGAGGTGGCGCGACGCTGCCGGCTCGGCCGCGCGCGCCTGATGGCGGCTTGTATTTCAATACCTCGGGCTACAACAATCTGATCGCCAAGAGTAGCCATATCGTTTCGAACCTGGACCTGGACTTCAGTGAAGACGAATTGCGCTGGTCGCACGGTGGTTCGGAGGACGAGCACGAGTTCAAAGAAGGTTATCTCGAGTTCGAGATGTTCGACTCGCAGTTGTACGCACGGGTCGGGAAGCTGATCGTAGTCTGGGGAAAAACGGAACTTTTCCGGAACCAGGATCGCAATAACCCACTCGATATTGGAAACGGTCTCTTCCAGCCCCTGGAAGAGACCCGCGTCGGTCAGTGGGGGGTCGACTTGACCTTCTCGCCCGAGAGTTTCATGCGGGTCGGTCCCTTCGAGGACCTGCGGCTTGAGCTTCTCTGGTTGTTCGACGACTTCGAGCCGACGGACCTGGGCAAGTGTGGTGAGGGCAGTGCACTCTCCCTGGTCTGCCTGAAGAGCTTCGGCGCCCAGGCAAACGGGTTGTTCGGTATCGGCCTGGTAGGCGAGTCGCGTCCGTATCACGATTATTCCGGTCTGAAGCGGTTCGACTACGGCATCCGACTCGAGGGTCGCTTTGATCGCTTCACGTTTGCGGTCAGCGATTTCTGGGGTTGGGACGACGGCATGGTTATTGAGACGATCAATAGCTACGGTCGCGCCAATGACTCGGTTAGCGGGGCTCCACTGGCAGCCGGCGGAAGCTCCTGCACCCACCGTACGGATGCGGGGGGCGCTCGCGTCGGACCGAACGGTATCGCGGGTGATGCGGATGACATCTTCCCGAGTGCAGGCGGTTGTCTGCTCTGGGACGAACCCGATGCAAGTGGCGTGCAACACCTGCGGGCCTCGGACGAGATCGCCGGACTCCACACGGTCAACCAGACCCTGTTTCACACGTTCTGCACCGTTACCTTCGATCCCGATGAAGGCTTTTGCCTGTTCGACCGTCTGACCGACCCCGGTCAGTTCTTTCTGGTGACGGATCTGATGACGGGACTCGGCGCTCTGACCGGCCTGGCCATCGGGGGCATCGAGACACTGCGGTCAGTAGACCAGGGCAACAACCTCATGAAGCTGGACGACGTAGTTACACAGGGTCAGTTCAAGCTGGCGGATCCCCGCGCAGGGGACACAATCCCTTTTCAGAACATGAGTACTTCGCTGGAAGTCGAGCAACGGGCACTGCTGGGTTGCGGCCCAGCCTACGCCACGGCTTGCCATTCAAATCAACAGACAACCTGGGCCAACGACTCCGTGATCGGGAATACACTCGACCGCGATCCGAATACTCCCGGCGTGAAGACCAGTGAACTCGGCGGTGGCATCGATCTGATGAACGCGGACGCGAGTGTCATGACGCAGGAGTTCTCGTTCATCAAGGCGTTCAGTGGAGGTGCGCTGGTCGGAACGCGAAAGAGTCCGACCGGACTGGTCTACTCGGCTGGAGTGAACCGCAACCGGGTTCCGGGCTCTGTGCACACGGATACCTACCTTCCCTTTACTCCAGCAGACGCGATTGCGGGTGACTTCTCCGCGTTTGGGGTTGCGGAGACAGGTGCAGCCGGACGGGCCCGCATGGCTCAGAAGTTCGAGACGGACGGCTGGATCGAGCCGATGCCGTTCACTGTGAACGAGGACCAGCTTTCGAGGTTTGGCGGGCTGGTCTTCAATTTCGGGCTCGACGCGAAAAACCTGGATTATTCCACGACCGAGTTCAACCTGGTTGGCGGGGGTGTAGGTAAACTGGACAGGAGCAAGCTGGAGGACCCTGACCCGGCTATCCGGAAGGCGGAACTCGCGAGAGTCGACGGCGAGTATTGCGCCAGTTGGTTCGACGACAACCCCTTCGCTGAAGGTTGCACGGCTCTGGAAGCGGTTTCCTCCAACTTTGAGCGGTTCCTGATTCCGATCGAGATTCTCGGGCCGGACAGGGTGTTTTCACCACCCGAAACCCTGGACGAGCTTGCGGTCGTAGTCGCGGGAAATTACGAACTCGAAGCCACCGGCGATCCGATTTCCGGACCGGACGGTCTGTTTGCCAATAACGCGCGGATCCTGAACGGCGAGTTTGGCGGTCGTGCGGTCAAGGACGAAGTCGTGGTTACCGTCGGCAAAGCGGGGGGCCGCGAACTCGATATGCCTGCAGGTGGCTACGATGCCGATCCCGATATCGCGCGCCAGCAAGCTCGGGATTTCGTTCTGGCCTATGACCCGGTCAATGACTGTACGAACACGGCTCTGTGCACTTTGGAAGTCAGCAACGGAATGGCCGAATTCGGCACTACGACAGACCGAATCGCCGCAGCCACGCCGATTTCCTTCGCTGCCAGCGACCCCATCGGGAATCCGCTTCGCATCAATCTGCTGGCCCTCAAGCTGGTGGACCAGCTCGCTTTCTACAAGCTGCTGAACGACGACCCGGGTCACTATGTGGAGGTTCCGAACTCCGTCCTCGGTCTCGGAGCCGCAGGGACCACCGAGGTCCAGATCGACATGCTCAACCTCTTTGGTAATCAAACCTCGAACCATACGGGTCTAGACATAGACGGTGATGGCATCACCGACATGGACCGCGACAACGACGGCGTCCACGACGGAGCCGACGATTTCACCACGGGCCCCGTCACCGATGACAACATCTTCTGCGGTAGCGGTCTTCCGGGCGACCTGTTCCAGGATCTCCCGCAATTCACTCCTGCGTACAGTGACGAAGGACTCGGCTCGGCGGCGTTCGCCGAGGCCTATCCCGACGGTCTGCCCATGCGTTCGCCGGTCTTCTGCTCCGGCCTGGTCGGTCTGGCGGGTGCCACGACGCAGACCCTGCCATTCCAGCGGGCAGGAGGAGATGGAACCTTCGGGCGCCGTGACTTCCTGTGGCACGGCGGTCAGCAGCTCAACATCAACTACCAGAAGCGCAACGTCTTCGGCTTCGGCCTCGACTTCGCGGAAGACCGTACGAAGAGCAGTTGGGGCATCGAGTTCTCCTGGACGGCCAACAAGCTGTTCGGCAATAGCCTCACCGAATCGAGTCTGAGCAAGTCAGATGAGATGGTGCTGTCTGTTTCCATCGACCGCCCCACGTTCTTCAACTTCCTGAACCCGAACCGGAGCTTCTTCCTGAACTTCCAGTTCTTCGTGCGCTACTTGACCGACTACAGGGGTGGTGCGGATGATCGCGACGGCATGTTCGGCACCGCCTATGGCCCCCTGTCGACCACCATGGTCTTCACCTTCTTCACGGGGTATTTCCAGGATCGACTGAGCCCGCGCGTCACGATGCTGTACCAGCCACTGGAGTCCCAGGGCGCGCTCATTTCCGCAATCAGTTATCGCTGGAATGAGTCGTTCTCGACCCAGATCGGCTTCAACGCCTTCTTCGGGCATGAAGTCAAGAAGCAGGCGAATTACTTCCCGGCTCTTCAGTACACCTCGCCGACACAGCGCACGGGCGTTGCTATGACACGCGGAATCACTCCGGTCATCAACCGCGACAACGCGACCTTGCGGGTACGCTACTCGTTCTAGGGGAGCACGCGGATTCGAGACTGACAGAGGCGCTCCCGAGCAGCTAAGCTCGGGGGCGCCTCTGATTTTTCGGGCCCAGGGAGCCGAAGAACTTGCCCTTACGCATTTCCGTCCTCTTGTCCGGATCTGGCACTTCGCTGGAAAACCTGTTCGAGCACCGCGACAAAGGTCAGCTCGACGTGGAATTCGCCTCGGTTATTTCGAGCAAGGCCAGTGCATTCGGACTCGAACGGGCACGCCGCCGCGGAGTTCCCGCGTATGCCGTGCCGCGCAAGTCGCATCGAGACGAACGGGATTTCAACGACGCCCTGCACCAGGTGCTCGACGAGAATCCCGCCGACCTGCTGGTGCTGGCGGGGTTCCTGTCGAAGATTGAACTACGCGGATACAACGGTCGCGCCATGAACACCCATCCGGCATTGATCCCATCCTTCAGCGGAACGGGGTTTTACGGAGATCGCGTACATCGCGCGGTGCTGGAGGCGGGTGTGAAGCTCAGCGGCGTGACTGTTCACTTCTGCGACGAGGAATACGATACCGGCCCAATCATTCTCCAGGAGAGCGTTCCCGTTCTGGATGACGACAGTCTCGAAACGCTGCGCACTCGCATCCAGGCAAAGGAGCGGGAACTCTATCCGCGTGCGATCCAGCTCTATGCCCAGGACCGCCTGCGCGTCGAGGGGCGTCTAGTCCGCGTGCTCGGTTAGCTGGACGTCGCCTGCCTCATCTAAGGTCGTTCGGCCGTGGCGCCGATTCTCGACTCAGGGGCAGGTCGAGCCCCGGAGGGCGCGCATGACCAACCGAATCCTGATCGTCGACGATGACCAGTTGATTCGCGAGCTGACGCAGGATGCCCTGACTGACGGTGATTTCCATGTGATGAGTGCCGCTTCCGGCCCGGAGGCCCTCGAACGCGTCGCCGAGATGCCCTTCGATATCGTCATCACCGACCTCTCGATGCGGGAGATGGATGGCCTCGAAGTCCTGGAGCGGATCAAGCGCGAGTCGCCCCGCACCGACGTCATCATCCTGACCGGGTACGCGTCTCTCGAGAGTGCCCTCCAGGCCATGCGACTGGGAGCGGCGGACTATCTGCGCAAGCCCATCGCGGCGCCTGAACTCAACTACTGCGTCAGGCGCACGCTGCTCCGACGCCGATTGCTAGATGAGAACCAGTCCCTGCGCGGATGTGTCAAGGCTTTCGAAGCGACACGAACCCTCGCAGGATGTCTCGAAGCGTCCGATGTCCTGCCCCTGACACTCGATATTCTATTGCAGCAAACGGACCGCCGGCGCGCAGTAGGTCGGCTGCTGAACATCGGAACTGGATCGATCGAGGGAGTGTATCTACAGGGTTTTCCTGCAGACCAGATTGTGGGGCTGCGCACCGAGATCGAGCAGGGCAAGCTCTTTGATCCGATGGCGCTCGACGGTTCGCCAACCGGTCGCTCCTCGGGGCTGAGCGCGGCGCTCGCCCAACGCGGATTGAGCGACGAAGATTTGCTCAGCCTGCCTCTGCGCGTCCAGGAGCGCATCGTTGGGGGTGTCTGGATCTTTTCGGACGGTCGGCCCTTCAGTCGCGATGATCAGCGCACCTCAGAGCTGATCGTCGAGCAGGCGGAGCTGGCGGTCTTCAACGCCGAGCGCTTCCACCAGGCGCGCGAGAAGGCGTTCGTGGACGACGTGACCGAGATCTACAACGTTCGCTACCTGCTCTCGGCGCTGGATCGCGAAGTCAACCGTGCCTCCCGCCAGGACTGCCAGCTGAGCGTGGTATTCCTGGACCTCGACCGCTTCAAGCTGGTCAACGACCGCTACGGCCATCTGGTCGGCTCTCGCGTGCTGAAGGAACTGGCGGTACTGCTCCAGGATTCGATCCGGGCGATCGACACCGTGGCGCGCTACGGCGGCGACGAGTTCACGATCCTGCTGGTCGACACCGATATCGAAGCCGCCCTTCAGGTGGCCGATCGCATCCGGGAGGCCGTCGCCTCGCACCCCTTTGGCGCCGACCGCGGCCTGCAACTGAATCTGACCGTGAGCATTGGTGCGGCCTCGTTTCCGGCTCACGGTTCGAGCTGTGAGGCGTTGATCGACAGGGCCGACAAGGCCATGTACATGGCCAAGGCCCTGGGTCGCAACCAGACCTGTTCGGCCGACGAGATCAGCCTGCCGCACCCGCCATAGTCGCCTGCCGGTCGCTTTCCGTTATTTATCGAATTGTCGGAATGGCCATCGAGGGCAGACATCTTTGACCGCTCGCCGGGGGCTTGGTAGCCTCCGCATTTCCGCGGGTTCCTCCCCGGCCGTGGAATAGAGCCGGGATCTGGACTCAGCGTGCCCACGCCGAGGCGTGATCAACTGGAGGATGCTTGAAGCAACTGGATTCATTGGGCGAGCTACGCCGAACCCACCCCTGCGGAGACCTGCGCTCCAGTCATGTCGGCCAGGAGGTCGTGGTCATGGGATGGGTGCATCGTCGTCGGGATCACGGCGGGGTGATTTTCATCGACCTGCGCGACCGCTCGGGTCTGGCGCAGATCGTATTCAAGCCCGACCACGCACCTGAGGCCCACGAGCAGGCGCAGCGTCTGCGCAACGAATTCGTGCTCGCCGTGCGCGGAGTGCTCGAGCCACGTGCGCCGGATGCGATCAATCCCAAGCTTCCGACAGGTGAAGTGGAACTCGTGGTCGAGGAACTGCGTATCCTGAACACCGCGACCACGCCGCCGTTTGCGGTCGAAGACGATATCCAGATCGACGAAGCCGTGCGCCTGCGCCACCGCATCCACGATCTGCGTCGGCCACTGATGCAGGAGCGTCTGAAGGTTCGCCACCGCCTGCTGCAATCGTTCCGTAAGACCTGTACGGATCTGGAATTTACCGAGATCGAGACGCCGTCGCTGGCACTTGCCACCCCCGAAGGCGCACGGGACTTCCTCGTACCGAGTCGTCTGCATCCGGGCAGCGTCTATGCGCTTCCGCAATCACCGCAGATCATCAAACAGATGCTCATGGTCGCCGGTTTCGATCGTTACTTTCAGATCGCACGCTGTTTTCGCGACGAGGACCAGCGGGCCGACCGGCAACTCGAGTTCACTCAGCTCGATCTCGAGATGTCCTTTGTCGGAGAAGAAGACGTGCTCGAGGTGCTCGAGGAACTCACCTGCCGCGCGTACAAGGAAGTTAGCGACATCACTCTCGAGCGGCCGTTCCCGCGGGTTTCATACGACGAAGTGATGGATCGCTACGGATCAGATCGACCGGATCGACGCATCTCGCTGGAACTGGTGGATCTTTCGGATGCCGTTGCATCCAGCAGCTTCAAGGTGTTCTCCGGGGCCGTCAAGAACGGGGGCGTGGTCAAGGGCCTGCCGATTCCCAATGCGAAGCAGTTGTCGCGTAGTGACATCGATCGCATGGGAGACCAGGCACAGAAGTGGGGAGCTCGCGGTCTTGCCTGGGTGCGGGTTCAGGAGGACGGCACCTGGCAGTCTCCGATTGCGAAATTCCTTTCCGATGACGAAAAGAAGGAGATCACGAAGATCGCGGGACTGGAACCCGGCCATGTGATCTTGTTCGGAGCGGATCGCAAAGGACTGGTCAACGATATTCTCGGGCGATTGCGTCTCGAGGTTGGCGAGAAGCTGGGACGCAGCGACGGTCGTGCCTGGGATCCGCTCTTCGTGACCGGATTCCCGCTCTTCGAAAAAGGCGAAGACGGCAAGCTCAGCTATATGCACATGCCCTTCGTGAAACCCGAAGACGAAGATCTCCCTCTGCTCGATAGCGAGCCGCTGAGTGTTCGCGCGACCCACTACGACCTCGTGATCAACGGCGTCGAGATGGGCTCGGGCAGTTTGAGAAATCACCAGGCGGACACGCAGTTGAAGATTCTGGAGCTACTGGGCTATCCGGAAGAGGAGGCCCGCTCGCGTTTCGGCTTCATGCTCGAAGCGCTCGACAGCGGCGCGCCCCCTCACGGTGGTTTTGCCTTCGGAGTGGATCGCTTCTGTCTCATGCTGGCCGGTGGCGACAGCCTGCGCGACGTGATCGCATTTCCAAAGACTCAACGCGCACAGGATCTCTTCATGGAGTCGCCGAGTCCGGCTACGGATGAGCAACTTCGGGAACTCGGTTTACGCAAACGAGCGAAGCCCAAGGAAGAGTCATGAGATCTGTCATCGTCGCGCTGATCGCCATCGGGATCGTGTCTTCCGCGGTCCCTGCGAGATCTCTCGATACGATCGAGCACACCGTGGAAGCGGGTGAAACACTCTGGTCGATCGCCGCGCTCAGCGATGTGTATGACGATCCGTACCTCTGGCCCGTGATCTACAAGTTCAATCGCGACCAGATCAAGGATCCGGCGCGCATCTACGCTGGACAGATCCTACAGATTCCCATTCATCTCGACGGCTCGGTGCGTCAAGCGTCGTACATCGAAGCCGGTCGTCCCGGAAGCGTTTCCGCTCCGCCCCCTCCGGCTAGAGCCACGCGTTCACAGGAATGAAACTCGCTGGCCCGTTTTTCGACCCTGCGTAGCGAGGCGCTGTTTTCCTGCGAGAGAGCGAAGATGTACCGCCGCAGCGGCCAGTGCTGAGAAGCCCGGGCTAGGCCGCAGCGGATCGGCCGCGTGCTTCGGCGATGGTATCCGAGGCCGTCCCGTAGGTGTGCCAGCGGCCTTCTTTGAAGTCGAAAAGCTTGCATTCTCGCGTTGAGCGCAGATAGTCCGAGAAGCTCCATTTGCGATGGCGTACCGAGTCGCCGAAACCCGCGATGATCGCGGCGTTGGCCTCCGGCAGGTGATAGAACGGAATGCGCATATCCACGTGATGCGCCACGTGCAAGAAGATGTTGTGCACGAAGAAGTTGATTGCCGCAGGCATGTAGAGGATGGTCGTGCCCTCCACCTGCCCCTGGAATTTGTTCCATGTCCGTCGCTGGCGCCACGTGATATCCGGGGCGATGTGGTGGATGTAGACCGCACCGCCGACGATGTAGTTCCAGATCACGAACGGCACGGCCATGACCTTGAACCACATCCAGGCCGCGCCGGCCGCGCCCCCGTACATGTAGACACCGAGCGCGAGAACGGCGCTGTTCACGAGAATCGCCCAGGTCCCGACCACGATGCGGTCCCGGCGTATCGCCGGAGCGAGTTTCTGGTTGGGTACGAAGCGAATCATCTTGTTCCACCAGATTTCGTGCGCGTAGTAGAGGCCCGCGCCGAATGCGGACCACTTCACACGGTGCCCCAGACGCTGTAGCGGTGTCAGGGCTTCGAACTGCTCGGGTGAGAGCGGATGCCAGACATAGTCCAGGACCTCACGGGTCGTATGCCCGTGGTGGATCCTGTTGTGTCCGAAGGCCCAGGCCTCGTAGAGATGGAAGCACGGCAACATGGCGAGTTGCCCGAGCACGTAGTTGAGCTTCTTGCTCTTGAAGAGCGTATCGTGCGCCGCATCGTGGCCCAGAATGAAGAGTGAGCTGATCGACAGACCTGCGAGCAACCACAGAGGAACCAGCCAGAATCCCTCGGCCTGAACCAGTCCAAACGTTGCGGCGGCAAAGATCGCGAAGTCCCGGACAATCCACGCGACGCCCCGGGCGGTCGGATTGTCGTAGCAGTTCTTCGGGATGATCTTGAGCACTTCGGTCAAGCCGGTGGGTCGCAGCGTCTTCCCCGTTACAGGGGTTTCTAGCCGAGGGTATTGCTGTCCGCTGAGCTGTTCCTGAATTTCCATGGCGATCGAAGGTATCGTTTCTGGCCCGGGCGCGTGAACCGGTCTTGTGAAACTTGCGTCAAAAGGATCCGCGCCCGGCCTGTATAATGGCGCCCGTGCAGGGTTTTTGGCGATTGAGGTCGCCCTGAGGAGGTATCCCTTGAAGATTCAGGCGGCTGTAGCCTGGGAAGCGGACCGTCCGCTGGAGATCGAAGAAGTCGAGATCGAAGGACCGCGGGAAGGCGAGTGCCTGGTCCGGATTGTCGCCAGTAGTGTGTGCCATACCGATGCATACACGTTGAGCGGTGTCGATCCCGAAGGTCTGTTCCCCGCCATCCTGGGGCATGAAGGTGGAGCGGTGGTCGAGGAAGTAGGGCCCGGCGTCCGCTCGCTCGAAGTGGGTGACCACGTCATTCCACTATACACTCCAGAGTGTCGAGAGTGCAAATATTGCCTTTCCGGGAAGACGAACCTCTGTTTCAAGTTGCGCGAAACGCAGGGCCAGGGCCTCATGCCCGATCGCACCAGTCGCCTCTCGAAATCCGGCAAGAAGATCCACCACTACATGGGCTGCTCGACCTTCGCTCAGTACGCAGTGATTCCGGAAATCGCTCTAGCTCGTATCCGAAAGGATGCACCGCTCGATAAAGTATGCCTGCTTGGCTGCGGCGTTACGACGGGCATAGGGGCGGTGCTGAATACCGCGAAGGCGGAACCGGGTTCGACGATCGGCGTGTTCGGTCTCGGAGGAATCGGCCTCTCTGTGGTGCAGGGCGCGATCATGTCGGGTGCGGAGCGTATCATCGGGGTGGACACCAATCCGAAGAAGTTCGAACTGGCCAGGCAGTTTGGAGCAACCGATTTCATCGATCCGTCCGAGGTCGAGGATGTGGCTCAGGCCATAGTTGACATGACCGACGGCGGTGTCGACTACTCCTTCGACTGCACGGGCAATACCGAAGTGATGGGCGATGCCCTCCGGAGCGCGCATCGCGGCTGGGGCGAATCGATCATCATCGGAGTGGCTGGCGCCGGTCAGGAGATTCACGCGAGGCCCTTCCTTCTCGTAACTGGACGCGTCTGGCGAGGCACTGCGTTTGGTGGAGTCAAGGGAAGGACGCAGGTTCCGAAACTCGTCGATCAGTACATGAACGGGCGTGTGAAGCTCGACGAAATGGTCACTTCGAAGCTCCCGCTGGCCGAGATCAATACCGCATTTGAGCAGTTGCACGGCGGGAACGTCATTCGCACGGTGATCGAGTTCTAGTGTCCTGTTTCAGAAGTCCCATCTCGAATTAATTGAAGTGTTCAGGAGTCGGTCTTCCCAGAGTAGAATGGAGGGCAGACGATGGGGCAGAGAGGACGACCACGCGCAGCGGTGACGCTGACGGACGCGGAGCGCGG
>JAAELY010000143.1 GCA_024226335.1 bacterium | reverse complement strand
TCAACTGGTGGATCGCTTCCGCGCGCGCTTCGGCGATCGCGTCGCCGTCTTGCACAGTGGGCTCTCGGCGGGCGAGCGTTTCGACCAGTGGCGGCGCATCCGCGAGGGCAGTGTGCCGATCGCGATCGGTGCGCGCTCGGCCGTCTTTGCGCCGTTTTCCGACCTCGGTCTTATCGTGATCGACGAGGAGCACGACTCGGCCTACAAGAGCGAAGACCACTTCCGCTATCACGCGCGCGAAGTCGCGGGCTGGCGCGCGCGCAGTTCGGGTTGTCCGCTGGTGCTGGGATCGGCGACGCCCGACGTCGAAACGGCCTGGCGCAGTGCGCACGGTGAGATCCGGCGCCTGGTGCTGCCCGAACGCGTCGCCAACCGACCGCTGCCCGAAGTGCAGATCATCGACATGGCGCGCGAGAAGACCGCCAAGGGCAAGCGCTCGATGCTGTCGCGCGTCCTGCGCCGCGCGCTGGCCGACACGCTGGCCGCCGGCAAACAGGCCATCCTCTTCCTGAACCGGCGCGGCTTTGCGACGATGGTCTACTGCTTCAGCTGCGGCAATGCGTTGCGCTGCAAGCACTGCGACATCTCGTTGGTCTATCACGCGACCGGTGGACCGCGGCGCCGCGACAACCCCCTGGAAGGCGAGTTGCGCTGTCACTACTGCAACTACGTAGAGGCGCCGCGTTCCAGCTGTCCCGAATGCGGCAGTGCCGAGGGTTCGCTGCTGGGCTTTGGTACCGAACAACTCGAAGAAGAGGTCGCGGCCATGTACCCCAGCGCGCGCGTGGGGCGACTCGATCGCGACACGACCGCGCGCAAGGGCGAACAGCGGCGCATCCTGGCGGCCTTCCACCGCGGCGATTACGACGTGCTGGTGGGTACGCAGATGCTGGCCAAGGGGCACGATATTCCCGGCATCACCCTGGTGGGCGTGATCGCCGCCGACCTCGGCATGCACTTTCCCGATTTCCGCGCCGGCGAGCGCACCTTCCAGTTGCTGACGCAGGTGGCGGGTCGGGCGGGTCGCGGCGACGAACCCGGCCGCGTGGTCATCCAGACATTCCTGCCGGATCACTACGCCATCGCGCTGGCGCGCACCCACGACTTCCCGAGCTTCTACCGCGAAGAGATCCGGCGCCGCGAACCGCATCGCTATCCGCCCTTTCGTTCGCTGGTGCACGCGTCGCTGGTGGGCAAGAAGGAGCAGGCCGTGGAGGATGCGGCTCACGCGCTTGCCCGACTCGCGGTGCTCGTGCCGCGGGGCGACGCCAGTTCCGACGAACTCGAGGTCCTGGGGCCCGCACCGGCTCCAATCACGCGGATTCGCGACGAATTCCGCTGGCAGTTCATGCTGCTGGGAGACCGGGAAACGGTGCGCGAGATCGCCGCCGAGCTGCGCCGCCAGACCAAGGGCCGCTTCCCCGGCGTCAGCCTCCGGCTGGATACCAGCCCGCTCCAGATGCTATGAGTCTGGCACCGTGATTCTCGAAGTCCTGAAATTCCCCGATGCCCGCCTGCGCGAGACCGCCGAGCCGATCCTGGAGAGCGAGCTCGATGACTCGTTGCGCGCGCTGGTTCAGAGCATGATCGAGACCATGTACGACGAGCCCGGCATCGGCCTGGCCGCGACGCAAATTGGTGTTGCCAAGCGTCTGGTCGTGATGGACGTCAACTACGACGAAGATCAGGGGCGCGACCCGCGCGTGCTGATCAACCCAGAGATCGTGCTGGCCGAGGGCAAGATCATCTCGCCCGAGGAAGGCTGCCTTTCGGTGCCCGATTTCAACGCCGACGTACGGCGCAGCCAGCGCGTCGTGGTGCGGGCGCGCGACCTGGACTGGAAGGAAGTGGAATACGAAGGCACCGAGCTGGAGGCCTTCTGCTACCAGCACGAGGTCGATCACCTCGACGGCGTGCTGTTCATCGACCACATCAGCAAGCTGAAGCGCGATCTCTACATCCGCCGGCGCAAGAAACAGCTCCGACGCGAGCAGGAAGAGGACGCGTCCAGTCTTCCGACCTACTGAGGCGGCTGTCGTGAGTGGCGCCCCACTGCGGTTGGTCTTCCTGGGAACTCCGGAGTTTGCCGTGGCCTCGCTGCGCGCGCTGGCCGGGAGTCGACACGAACTGGTCGGCGCGATCTCGCAACCGGACCGGCCCAGAGGCCGCGGGCGCAAATCCGCAGCCACGCCCGTGAAGCAGACCGCCGAAGAACTGGGCATTCCGGTGCTGCAGCCCGAGAAGGTGGGTGCGCCCGAGGTCGTGGAGTGGCTGGCCGCGCTGCAACCCGATGTGGCCGTGGTGGTGGCCTTTGGCCAGTTCATCCCGAAGCGCGTGCGCGAGCTGCCCCGGCTCGAAATGATCAACGGACACGCGAGTCTCCTGCCGCGCTGGCGTGGAGCCGCGCCCATCCAGTGGGCGATCGCCGGCGGGGACGCGAGTACCGGAATCTCCGTGATGCGCGTGGTCAAAGAGATGGACGCGGGCGACGTCTGCCTGATGCGCGAGACGCCGATCGGCGCCGACGAGACCGCGGGCGAGCTGAGCGAGCGGCTTTCCCTCCTCGCCGCCGAGGCCCTGCTCGAGGGGATCGAGCAGATCGCCACCGGGGCAGCGGAATTCGCACCCCAGGATCCCGCCCTCGTGACCGAGGCGCCCAAGATCGATCGCGAGTTCGCGCGTGTGGACTGGGGCTGGAGCGCGGAGCGCGTGCTGCGCCGGATCCGCGCCGCGAGCCCGCGCCCGGGCGTCGATGTAAAGCTGGCGCTGTCCGGCAAGACCTTTCGTATCCTGAAGGCCAGCCCGGTGAAAACCGGCGACGGCCCGACGGTCGTACCCGGGACGGTCATTCCCGGGGCGGTTCGCGCCCACGGCCAGTGCCTGAGGGTGGGGGCGCTGGACGAATGGGTCGATGTGCTTAGACTGCAGGTCCAAGGCCGCCGGCCCGTCGAGGCAGCGGAATTTCTGCGCGGAACGGCCGTCTCAGAAGAGGAGCGCGTGGAGCCACCCCCCGGCGCCGAAGCCTCCTCTTCAAACCATCCTGTCGAGAATTAGGAACTGCATGAACAATCTGAGAACCGTTTTTCTGTTGACTGCCCTGAGTGTTGGCTTCGTGTTGGTCGGTGGCCTGCTCGGCGGCCAGCAGGGCATGATCATCGCGTTTGGCTTCGCGCTCGCGATGAACCTCTTCAGCTACTGGTTCAGCGACAAGCTCGTGCTCAAGATGTACAAGGCACAGGAAGTCAGTGAGGCCCAGTCGCCCCAGCTCTACGGAATCGTGGCCGACATGGCGCAGCGCGCCTCCTTGCCCATGCCCAAGGTCTATATGATTCCCACGTCTTCGCTAAACGCCTTTGCCACCGGTCGAAACCCCGAGCACGCAGTGGTCGCGGTCACCGAAGGTCTGCTGCAGACCATGAACCGCGCCGAGCTCTCGGGTGTGATCGCGCACGAACTCTCGCACGTGAAACACCGCGACATCCTGATCGGGTCAATCGCGGCCACGATCGCCGGCGCGATTGCCATGCTGGGTAGCATGGCGCGCTGGGGTGCGATGTTTGGCGGCTATTCGCGCGACGGCGAGGGTGGCGGTGGAAACATCCTGTTCGTGCTCCTGGCCTCGATAGTCGCGGGTCTGGCCGCGACGCTGGTGCAGATGGCCATCTCGCGCTCGCGCGAGTTCGAAGCCGACGCCGGGGCCGCGCGCATCATGGGCGATCCCAGTCCGCTGGTCTCGGCGCTGCGCAAGCTCGAACTGGGCGCGCAACAGCGCCCGATGGAGGCGAATCCCGCCACCGCGCATATGTTCATCGTGAGCCCGCTCTCCGGCGGGCGCATGTCGAAGATCTTCAGCACGCACCCGTCGACCGACGAGCGCGTCGCCAGATTGCAGGAACTGACCGGGTTGGTTTCCGTTCCAGGCCCCATGTGACCGCGACCGCCCGCGGTATTGCCTGGCACGTTCTGGAGCGTGTGGAACTGGACCGCGCCTACGCGGAACTGGTGTTGCACGCAGCTCTGCGCGAGACCGATCTCTCGCGCCGCGATCGCGCGTTTGCCACGGAACTGTCCTACGGAAGTCTGCGCATGCGCGGGCGTATCGACTGGGCCCTGGAACAGGGTCTGGACCGGCCGCTGGCGAAGGTGGAGCCGGAGATCCGCAATCTACTGCGCATCTCCGCCTATCAAATCCTGTTTCTCGAAACCATTCCGCACGCCGCCGCCGTCAACGAAGCCGTCAAGCTGGTGCAGGATGCCGACCTGGGTCGCGCAGCGGGCTTCACCAATGCGGTCTTGCGCGGACTGGCGCAGCGCTTCGATGAAGGCAAGGTCCGCTATCCCGACTTCGCTGAGGACCCGCTGGCCTATCTACAGGCCTGGGGTTCGCTGCCCGAATGGCTAGCGGAACGCTGGCTCGAACAGTTCGGCGCCGAAGAAGCCGCGCAACTCGCCGAAGCTTGTGCCCACGCACCCCCGCGCACCGTGCGCGTCGCGGCTGGAGTCGATCGCGAACATGTGGCGCGCGCATTGCGCGGTCGCGAGTCGGTGCTGGCTCCCGCGGCGGTGACCGATCTGCAGATCGACCCGGTGCGCAAACCGGCTTTCGACGAAGGCGAGTACACGATCCAGGACGAAGCCTCGCAACTGGTTCCGCTGATGCTGGGCGCGCAGCCCGGCGATACCGTAGTCGATTGTTGTGCCGCTCCCGGCGGCAAGTCCATACAACTGGCCGAGCAGGTCGGCCCCGGCGGTGAAGTGATCGCGATGGAACTGCACCAGCAGCGCCTGGCGTTGATCCACCGCGCTGCCGCCCGCATGAAGGTCTCGAACCTGCGCGTCCTGCAGCGCGACGCGGCCCACGGTTTCGATCTACAGGGTCGCTTGCGCTTCCCGCGCATCCTCGTGGACGCTCCGTGCTCTGGGTTGGGAACTCTGCGCCGCAATCCCGATGCCCGTTGGCACTTGCGGCCCAAGGACATCCCCAAAGCGGCGGCCAACGCCTATTCCATACTGGATTCCGCCGCGCGTTACGTGAGCCCCGGCGGCGTGCTCGTGTACAGCGTGTGCACGTTCACGGCCGAGGAAACCGTCGGCGTGCTGGCCCGCTTCCTTCAGGCGCACAAGAAGTTCCGCGTCGACGATCCGCGCCCCTTCCTGACACCGGAAGCCGGCAAGCTCGTGGACGACACCGGCGCGCTGGTGACGCTACCGCATCGCGATCGTTGCGACGGCTTCTACGCCGTGCGCCTCGTGCACGCCTGATCAGCGTCGGGTCAGGGCACTCCAGCGTGCGGGCGCCTAACGTCCCTTGTTCAGGCGGCCGATGTCGATCAGTCGACGGATCTTGCCCTTCGTTGGCGGCGGCGCGGTCTTGATGTTGAACACCTCGATGCGATTGCCCGTTCCCGTCTGGGTGTTCACGATGATCTGTGAATTCAGTCCCAGCGCGCGCGTTTCCTTCACGCCGTCCCAGGGTGGGTTCCAGAGCCCCTTCGGCGCCATGGGATCGGTCTGCTCGGGCGTCTGTCCGCGCCAGTCCTCGGTCCAGCGGAAGTTATGCCAGATGATCTTCCACAGTTCGCCCTTGCGATCGTAGGCGAAGCTGTACAGCGGCATATAGGTCTGTTTGTCGATCCAGATATCCTTGCGGCTGTAGGGATGATCTTCGTTCTTGGGCTCGAAGCGGATCACGAAGGCATCGCGAATTTCCCAGCGGTCGTTGGCGTACGAGAATCCGTAGGGTCCGTAGTTGTAGTCGTCGCTATAGGGAAAGCCCAGGCCCACTGTGTTGATCGGATGGAGGACCCGGTCTTCTTTCAGACAGCTCCAGTTGTACTGCGGCGGAATGCCGTTGAAGCTGCGCAGATCGTCCATCGAGAAGTCGGTGCCCTGGATGGAATCGGTGCGCTGCGCCTGTGAGATGCGTCGCACGCGGCGCAGATCCGGGATGTAGACCCAGAGATCGTCGTTGCGCGCCTCGTCGAGCGGATTGTCCGAAGCCTTGTAGCGATAGCTCAGCGTCATGATGCCGCGCGCATCGAAAGGCTCGGTGATCGTCACGCCACCGGCCGAAAGACGCTTTTCCTTCAGAAAGACATCGCCCCCGTTCGCCTGGTACTTCTCTTCGACGCGTTGCGACAGCGCCACGCCCTCGGAGCGGCCCTTGTAGAACAGCGGTAGCTGTTCGCCGCGATCCCAGTAGCTGTAGAAGAAGTTCGTGTTCCAGCCGCTGCCGTTCCACGCCTTGTTGAAGTTCCAGATGATCTGGCTACCGGCCTCGGGATCGCCCGTGCAATCGATCGAATCGGTCGGGAAGGGTCGTCCGCCCTTGTGTCCGATCAACGCTCCGTCGCGACCCAGATGCGAACCCTTCTGGTAGCGCTTCGTTGCGGCCATGTATTCGGCGGCCGGTGTGTAGTCGCGTTGCGTGGCTCCGATCTCCAGCGCCATGCCTTCGTAGAAGAAGAACTCGCGATGTTCCCAGAACTCCGGTGGCAGGAAGCCGCGCAGCTTTTCCGCGTTCTCCAGGTCGATCACATCGCCTTCCTTGAAGGGCAGACCGGGGACAGCGTCGCTCGCGCCGGCTTCGGCCTCCTGGGCGAGAGCCGAATACGTCGGCAGGCCCAGGAGACCCGTCGCGAACAGGCACGTCACCAGGACGCCTGTCTTCGGGAGGGAGAAGGGAAACAAACTCGCAAAACCGCTCGCAGATCGGACTGGATGTGTCATGGAGGCATACCGTATCAGATGACACAATGCATGCCAATACATGTTGTAACGACATCCGAGCGGGCGGAGCATCGCGATCTGTCGATTGGCGTATCCTGCCGCTACGCAAGA
Organism: bacterium; assembly: GCA_024226335.1. NCBI lineage: Bacteria > bacterium. Next base: position 8,987 of record JAAELY010000143.1, on the reverse strand, counting down.
ACCCGCGAAAGGTGAAGCCCTTGGAGGGAAATCGGAGTAGCACACTCAGGCGAATCGCATTGCTGAGCGGCGTCGCCGCGCTCATCGGCGTTCTCTACCTGTTTGGACTGTTCGAACTCGTCCGCGACCCGGAGCGCGCCCGGGCGGCGCTGGAAGGTCTGGGGATGTGGGCGCCGGTGCTCTACGTGCTGAGCTTTGCGGCTCTCGAACCGTTCTTCGTCCCCGCGCTCGCGTTCATCATCCCGGGAGCCGTCGTCTTCTCGTTTCCGACGCTCTTCCTGCTGTCGTGGCTGGCTTCGGTCGGCGCGGGAATCGTCGGCTTCAGCTTCGCGCGCTTCCTGGGGCGCGACTTCGTCGAAACGCGTCTGCCAAAAGGCCTGCATCGCTACGATCGGAGACTGGCCACGAAGGGATTGCAGACGGTGATCCTGATCCGCCTCACGCTCTTTCTGGCGCCGCCCGCCCACTGGTTGTTAGGCCTTTCGCAGGTTCGCTTCAGTAGCTTCGTGATCGGAAGCGCGCTCGGCTTCATTCCCGGAATAGCCCTGCTCACGTACCTGGTCGTGTTCGTCGGCGAGACCCTCGGCGACTGGATCGCCGACCGACCCCCGGGATTCTTCCTGGGCATCGTGATCCTGGTGATCGTCGCGATGCGTCTGGGGCGCTATGTGGAGCGGCGCCGCGCTCGGGCGAAGGAGACGCTCGCCGAGGGGGCCAGTGAGACAGGGGGAACGGATCGGCCGGGCTGAACGGTCCGAAACCGAGCCCCGCGCCTGGTTCTCGCCGATCTTCCCGCACCACGGGGTGGGCGGTTGAGCGGGATCGCCGCCCGCCGGCGGATCGTTCAGACGATCTTCCCTATAGTCCCCGCATGCCGGATTTCCGCATCGCCCCTTCAATTCTGTCCGCCGACTTCGGTCACCTGGCCGAAGAAGTCTCCGCCGCCCAGGCCGCCGGCGCCGACTGGATCCACCTGGACGTAATGGACGGCCACTTCGTCCCGAATCTGACGATCGGCCCCGACATCGTGCACGCCGTCTCGAAGGCCTGTTCCCTGGCGATGGACGTGCACCTGATGGTCGAACACCCCGAACACCTGATCGACGAGTTCGCCGACAAGGGCGCAACCGCGATCGGCGTCCACGTGGAAGCCTGCGTCCACCTGCACCGCGTGCTCGAACAGATCCACGCGCGAAACGTGCGCGCCTGCGTCGTGCTCAACCCGGCCACCCCCGCCGCGAGCATCGCACCGGTCCTGCCCGACGTCGAACAGATCCTGGTCATGACGGTCAACCCGGGCTTCGGCGGCCAGAGCTTCATCAAGCAGACCCTGCCCAAGGTCGCAGAACTGCGCAGCATGATCAGCGCAAGCGGCCGCGAAATCGACCTGGTCGTAGACGGCGGAGTCAGCGCAAAAAACGTCGCCGAAGTAGCCGCCCACGGAGCCGACGTCTTCGTCATGGGCTCAGCGTTTTTCAAATGCGAAGATCGAGACTACAAGCGCTACGTGGATCAAGTACGCGGGATACTCGAGCCCTACACGGAGGCGCCGACCGGCGAGTGAGATCTTTTCCCGGCCTTCGGTTTCCGACTCGTGTCTCTCGTTTCCCGTTTTCCGCTTCGCGTTCTAGCTTTGTTTTCTCGGGCCCTTAGCTCAGTGGTTAGAGCATCCGGCTCATAACCGGTTGGTCCCTGGTTCGAGTCCAGGAGGGCCCACCACTAAATGCGTTGGTCTTTCGGTCGGTTGGAACGGTACCCTCGGCGGGGGGATTGTTGCAGTTGGTGTCGCACTGCGTTCGGAACAGGCTCACGAAAGGCATGACAACAAGTTGTAGGGACCGGTGACGGAGCTGGCGGTGGCGGAACTATCTGGCGAATCCGGCACGAATGACCGCTGGCCTGGTATCTCCCGCGAACGTTGCGCGAAGGACCTTTCTCTTCGCCGGCCGAGTTGCGGCACACCTAACATTCGGATATCCATGCCTAGTCGCAAACTTCATAAGGCATCAGCTAGACACGGGGTTCACAAAACGTGAACCGATGCGCCTGCGGCCATTGCCAAACACAAGTGGCTGTTGTTGGGTTCTCAGGGCTCGCGCAAGAATGGCCCGATCGAGATGCTCCCCACCTGATCGGCAACGGTTCCCTCGAATCTTGCCTCGGGAAAGTCGTGTTGCAGACCTGCCGCGAGGTACTCGGCGGCCGCACGCCGCGCTTCGGAGTCGGCGGCGAACTGAGCCTCGAGGTACGCCGCAACAGCGAGCCGAGTGATGGCCTGCTGCCGAAGGGGGTCCATCGTGCGGGAGGGGGGAGCTTTCTCACACGGCCGATGCGCCGTACCGGCCGAGTCGAGGCCGCTCTCGGCGCCTCCGAGCCTGTGGAGTAGCTCTTCAGTGTCGGAGAGGTCTAGTAACCGATCAAGGGCGAAGCAGCCGACGCGATCCGGGTTGGCTAAGAAGCGGAGCGTCGCGCCTTCGAAGAAGCGCGGGGTATAGAAAGTGAATGGGCCGCGGATCGAGGCTGCGGCTGCAAGGCGCGGATCGCGGAGCCCGACGTGAAAGGTGGATAGCGTGGCCGTGAGCCCGCCCAGCGAGTGCCCTACCACCGCGATCCGCTCGAGATCGACACGCCCATCGAGAGGGCCCTTCGCGGCGCTTTGCTTCGCGATACGATCGATGATTGCCGAAACGTCCCGGGGTTGGTTCACGGCATCGTTCACATCGGGCCCACCGGAAGCACCGCGGCGCGTTCGAGGATGGTCGGCCGCTACAACGAATTAGCCGCGCTCGGAAAGATGCTTGGCGAGTAACCTACCGCCAAGTCGGTTCGAAAGGAACCCATGAACGAAGACCACCAGCGGCCGCGGATTGCTCCCATCTGCAGGATACCCGCTGCGGGTGCGGAGCGAGCGCGCCACAGCGTCGCCTCCCGACCCTGCCTCGAAATGGTCGTCTCGCGTTGCCGTCACGTATTGCGCCACCAGGCGTCGCTCACTTGGAGAGCCGTCAGGCGGTGCGACGGGCCCGACCCGGAAGGTGCAACCCACAGAGAGGGCGAGGCCCCAACAGCGCAGACGGCGAGCAATTCCAGGCGCTTTCGAATCGCCGACCTGGGTGTATGTCCCGGACGACGAGCGAGCCGGTTCCTGCACCCGCGGATTCACTCCCCGCATCTGCCTCCAATGTTCCAAGGGTTGGGGGGAAGTGCGCGGCGCTTCGATTGTGCGGAGGAAAGGAAAATTGAATGTCCTTTTCAGATGTCCCAAGGTACTGATGAGGGCGGATTTGTTTGTTGGATGGGAACGTCGTCGCTGAGGGTGCCAACGGGCCGGCTTTGCGCGCCTGAGTGCCGCTGAACAAGCCTGGATGTACATCGGAGAGGTGGCGGTCAACAGCCCGCGCCAATGAGGAGGTAGCTGTGCTACGGAGTGCAACGATCTGCGGTCTGACTCTTGCGATCGGATGTGCCGCGCCGCAACGAGAGGGAGTCGAGGAGAAGTTCAACTTCTTCCCGATTGCAACCTACGAGACGCAGGAGTCCCCTGCGGGCTACAGACTCGACGTGCTCTGGCCGTTGATCAACGCGCACCGCTCTGGAAATGCTTACGGCTCGCGTGGCCTGCCTCTCTACAATTTCGAAGATAACGGCGAAGGGGAGCGCACGACGGACATCCTGCTGCTCTACTGGCAGAAGAGGAACGAGGAGCAGGACTCCTTCCGTCAGATGCTCTTTCCGATCTGGCACTACGCTCGGACCCCCGATGAATGGAATACCCACGTCTGGCCGCTCTACGGGCAGAGGCGATACAAGACGATGGGGCAAGAGCGTCGCACCGACTCTGTCGCGCTCCCTCTCTTCCGGTACGATCGCCAGCTCGACGGCACGTACCGCAATCTCGGAATTCTGGAGTTAGGCGATTTCTTCACCCTGTATGGCAATGTGATCGGAGAAGACGGGGCGCGCCGGTGGGGAAGCAGGGAATTCGGATCCGTCCTGGACAAGCTGCTGCGCGTCTACCACCACGAGAGCAGGCGCCGGTCGCTGTCGATGGGTGAAGACAAGGATGTGTTCGACGACGCGCGGCTGACCTTGATCGAGGTCAGCTCTGGCGCTGTACTCTCGGTTCTGGGCGGCCTTTTCGAACTGGTGGGCTGGTCGAGTGAGGACTTCGGCAAACACCATTTCCGGCTCGCCGGACTGACCGACAGTCCGTGGATCTCCCTCGCGTCCACGTGGGGTTCTACCAACCGGGACGGACAGACCGTTCGCTCCGGCTCGCACATCTTCCCGATCTATGCTCGCTCTACCGATCGCGACAAGTATCAACGCACGTGGATTGCGCCGCCCCTCTTCGGGCGCGAAACGTCGGCTGACGGGACGCGCACTGCCACCGACATCCTCTGGCCACTAGGGCGCTACGCCCGCGAGGATGGACCGGATGGATCGACGCGACACGTGCGAGCTCTACCGCTTCTCTGGTTCACCCGCCGGCCCGACGCGACCACGAACATCGTCTTCCCGCTCTACTACCAGATCGAAGACAGGCACAACTCCTATAAGCACTTCGTCCCTCTCTACGGCCGACACGATCTGAATGATGGCGCCCTGCAGCGCCTGTTCGTCCTACCGCCGTTCTACATCCAGACCGAGGACAAGAGCCGCCAACTCAGCCGCAAGGAGATTCTCTACCCATTCACCCGTTTCGAGCAATCCAATCGCGGAACCATCAAACGGGTTTTCCCGCTGTTCTACCGTCGAACCTCCGAGATCAGTAGTCACTTGAATATCCTGCTCCTTCTGGATCTGGAAAGGGACGATGTCGGCAGCAAGACCCTTCTCTACCCGCTCTACGCTAGGCGGCGTGCAAACGGCGAGGGCGCGATGAGTTCGTATCTCCCGCTCCTCGACTACCGTTACTTCTGGTCGAGCCCTCCGGATGACGAGTCGACATCGTTGCTCTACCCATTCACGAACTTCCGCCGTGACGGTGAAGCGATCAACCGCTGGATCTTCCCGCTGTACTGGCGATCGGACGACAGCGCGGGCAATAGCCATCACCATCTATGGCCACTGTTTGGCGTCGATCGCGAAGAAGACATGGTCACCCGTTCGATGCTCTTCCCCTTCTTCTTCCGTGGCTCAACTCCGGATGGCAGGAAGACCGAGACAGGCTTTCTGTACCCGTTCGGCGGCGCGAAGCACGAGGTCGACTCGGACGTTTCGTGGATCTTTCCCCTCTACTATCACAAGCGGATGGATCCGGATGAGACAACTTGGTCGTCGAGGTCCTGGCTACTCTGGCCGCTTTTCTCTCGGCAAGCTGGCTCGGATGGCTCTCGGCGGTGGCACTCACTGTTCTATCTTTTGCGTTCCGAGAGGGTCGCGGGGGAGAACGGTGCCGAGGACTTCTCGTTTCTTGGGATGCTCTACAAGAGTCGCGAGGAGAAGGAGCGTAGCACCAAGAGTCTGGCGTTCCTTTTTCATTACGAGAACGACGGTGGGGAGAAGACCTTACGGTTGTTCCACATGATTCCGATCCGCTGGTGAGTGGGCCCAAAGGGTGGGGTCAGACCGCAGAACAATGGCTGCGATAACCGACTCCACGGGTTCTGCCCTGATTTTCCGGACGCATCCAAGAAGGTTTGGACTTCCCCCCTTGGTCTCTAGCGGCCATCGCAACACTTGACGGATTCAGTGATTTGGATTCGGTGGAGGTGTTTCGATGGCAGCAAGACGAGTTCGAGGTGTTCGCCTCGGATTCGCGCTGCGAGCGCGCTGGGGTCGACTCGTGCGCACGGTTGAGCGAGCGAGTTGCACACCGAGATGCGCTTCGCGCGCGGTAGTGGCAGTCTGTTCATATGACGCCTGCGAGGATGCGCCCCATCCCGGAAAAGAATCTGAAGCGAGTCCCGGATCGAATGTGATCTTGTGACGGATCCTGCAGACGTCCCTTACGACTTCGTCATCATCGGCGGTGGCTCCGCTGGCTGTGCGCTCGCCAATCGATTGAGTGCCAATCCGGACCAACGTGTGCTGGTGCTCGAGGCTGGCCGGACCGATGCGTGGTGGGATGTGTTCGTCCATATGCCGGCGGCGCTCGCGTTTCCTCTGGGCAGCCGCTTCTACGATTGGGGCTATTGGTCCGAGCCCGAGACGCACATGGCCAACCGCGAGATCTATCACGCTCGCGGAAAGTTGCTCGGTGGATCGAGCAGCATCAACGGGATGATCTTTCAACGGGGCAACGCAGCGGACTACGACAACTGGGCGCTGCAACCCGGGATGGAACAGTGGAGCTACGCGCATTGCTTGCCGTACTTCAAGCGGATGGAGTCCGCGGAGGCTGGTGACGAGGGGTATCGCGGCCGGGACGGCCCGATCTCGATCGAGCGTGGCCCCGCCGACGGCCCGCTGTTTGACGCGTTCTTCGCTGCGGCGCAGGAGGCGGGGCATTCGCTGACCGACGATGTGAACGGCCGCTGCCAGGAAGGCTTCGGTCGTTTTGACAGGACGATTCGCAAGGGTGCCCGTTGGAGTTCTGCGCGCGCCTACTACCATCCGGTCAGGCATCGCTCCAATCTGGATGTCCGCTACCGAGCCCACGCGACGCGAGTCCTGTTCGAGGGGCGTCGGGCGGTTGGTGTGGAGTATTCGACTGGAAAACGTGTGCGACGCGTGATGGCCAAAGAGGTCATCTCCTGCGGTGGCGCGATCAACTCCGCCCAGCTCTTGCAACTATCGGGGATTGGGCCGGCGTCCCTTCTTTCCGATCTCGGAATTGCCATCGTTGCGGATGTGCCCGGGGTGGGAGAGAACCTGCAGGATCATCTCGAAGTCTATGTGCAGCATCGTTGCCTCAAGCCCGTATCGATGTCGCCTAATATGAAACGTCGCTGGCGCCCCTGGATCGGGATGCAGTGGCTGGCGGGTACGGGGCCCGGAATGACGAATCACTTCGAAGCCGGTGGGTTCGTGCGAGGCAACGCCGAGGCGGCCTATCCCGACTTGATGATTCACTTTCTGCCGCTGGCGATTCGCTACGACGGAACGACGCCGACTCGCGACCATGGCTATCAAGTGCACATCGGGCCGATGCTCTCGGATGCGCGAGGAACACTGCGAATTCGCTCCTCGAACCCAAAGGACCCGCCCCGTCTGCGCTTCAACTATCTTTCGACGGAGCGCGACCGGCGCGAATGGATTGAAGCCATCACCTGCGCACGGAAACTGCTCAGCCAGCCGGCGTTTCGAGAATTCGACGGTGGAGAAATCTCGCCTGGCCCCGAGATCTCGAGCGACGCAGAGATTCTCGAATGGGTTGCGCGTGATGCGGAGACGGCACTTCATCCCTCCTGCACATGTCGCATGGGTGTCGACCCGCTGGCCGTCGTGGATCCGAGTTCGCTCCGGGTGCATGGCGTCGATAGGCTTCGCGTGGTCGATGCCTCGGTGATGCCTACCATCACCAACGCCAATATCTACGCACCGGTGATGATGATCGCCGAAAAGGCCGCGGACGCGATCCTCGGAGTCGAACCGCTTGCGCCTGAGTTCGTAGAGGATGGATCGCTTTGAAGTCCATCGCCTGCATGCTTCCCCTGATCCTGATGGCGAGCACCGCATCTGGATCGATGTTCGAATCGGCAAACGAATTGCTGATCGGAACCAAGGGCGAGGTGGTCCGCTATTTCGATTGGTTCTTCATCTGGGTGGCCAGTGCGGCGTTGTTCCTGGTGACCGCATTGGGTTTTTTCCCGCGCGCGAACGTACGCCTCGGTCCGGCCGACGAGAGCCCGGAGTTCAGCCGCTTCTCCTGGCTGGCGATGCTCTTCTCTGCCGGCCTGGCGTCGGGTCTGCTCTACTGGGCCGTCGCCGAACCCATCATTCACTATCAGGGCAATCCACTCCTCGAGGCTGCGGGCGGTGGTCCCGATGCGGCCGCCGCAAGTGCGCTTCGCATTACCGTCTTCCATTGGGGACTTCACGGATGGGCGCTCTACGTACTGGGCGGACTCGCGATTGCCATTTCGAGCTATCGCCACGGCCGGCCGCTCACGATTCGATCGGCGCTCTATCCAATCCTTGGGGATCGTTGGATCGACCGCTGGCCGGGTCGGCTGGCCGACCTGATTGCGCTCGTCGGGACAGTATTCGGTGTAGCGACTTCGATCGGGCTCTCTGCTGCGGCTTTGAACGCGACGCTCTTCGCCGGATTCGGCTTGCCTGTGAATTCGACCATGCAGATCGCGATCGTGTTTTCAGTCTGCGGGCTCGGAGTCGTTTCCGCGATGTCCGGATTGGCGCGAGGCATTCGGCGACTGAGTGAAGTCAATATCTGGGTGAGCATCGTCTTCCTCCTGGCGGTGCTCGCGCTTGGGCCGACCCTCCATCTGGTGGCCATGATCGGGTTCGCGGCATTCGACTACGTATTGACGGTCGTTCCCCTGGGTCTGTGGATCGGGTCCACCGAGCCGGAAAAGCAATGGCAGGCCGCGTGGACGGTCTTCTACTGGGGATGGTGGCTGGCCTGGATGCCCTTCGTGAGCCTTTTCATCGCGCGCATCTCGAAAGGGCGAACAGTGCGCGAGTTCGTGGTGTTCGTGATGGGCGCACCCACGATCGTGATTCTGGTATGGATGGTCATCCTGGGAGGCACCGCACTAGACCAGGAGATGGCGAATCCCGGCTCTCTCAGCGTCGCAGTGAACCAGGACTACAGCCTCGGAATCGTAAAGCTGCTGGAAAACGTAGCGACGGGCGAAGTCGTGATCAACGACAATTACTTCTGCCGGTACAACGACAACTAGAACTGCCGGTCCCCTGGCCGTAGATACCCCTGCCACCCTTCGGGGAGGGAGGGTCGGCGGGTGGTCACAGACGAGCAGGTTCGGTTGCTAAGGCGGAAGCGCATGGATGGGAAGAGCCAGGAGTCGTCGGCTGCGGCGGCGGGGATGAGCGTTCGGACGGCGCGGAAGTGGGAGACGGGG
>JAAELY010000142.1 GCA_024226335.1 bacterium | reverse complement strand
TTTGGGCCGACACGGACGACAAGGGCGTCAAGCACGCTCTCGATGTGGCCCAGTGCCTGGAAGGCAGGGTCGAGTCCGTTAGGCTCGTGCAGTCCAAGGAAGGCAAGGACGCCTTTGATCACCTCGATGCAGGTCATGGACTAGACGAAGTCGTTCCATTTGAACCCGACAGCGACGATCACCCCGCGATCGAGGACGACCGCGCTGATGACTGGGGTTCGCCGATTCCATTCCGTTCGCACAAACTTCCCGAGTTTACTGTCAATAGCCTGCCATCTCCGCTCTCGGAGTTCGTAAAAGCGGAGTCGCTTGCGACACAGACTCCCATGGACTTGGCCGGCTGCCTCGTGCTGGCAGCATGCTCTGTCGCTATTGGTCGCCGCTTCCGTGTCGAGGTTCGACCAGGTTGGGAGGAACCGACCAACCTGTTCGTTGTAGTGGTGCTTGATTCAGGCAACCGGAAGACAGCCGTCGTAACCGATTTAACCCGGCCAATCACCGAGTTTGAGAAGTCAGAGTGGGAGCGACTCGCCCCGGGGATCACTGACGCTAGAACGCGCCACGACATTCTCAAGAAGCGATGCCAGCTGGCACAGAAAGAGGCCGCGAAAGCCGAACCCCCTGACCGAGCCCAACTAGAACGCCAGGCTGTTGACGCAGCGAATGAGTTGGAGTCGCTTCGTGTGCCCCCTCACCCTCGAATCTTCGGGGACGATGTGACGCCAGAGAAACTTGCTCAACTCATCAGCGACTACGATGGGCAGTTCGCTGTACTGTCAGCTGAGGGCGGGATCTTCGAGTCGATGGCCGGAAGGTACAGCCCCAACAACGCACCGAACTTCGACGTGTTCCTCAAAGGCCACGCGGGTGATCCACTGCGAGTCGATCGAGTTAATCGCCCGCCCGACTCCGTCGATAACCCTTGCCTTACGGTAAGCCTCGCGGTCCAGAACGACGTGCTTCGCGGACTCGCCTCAAAGCCGGGATTCCGAGGGCGCGGGCTGTTAGCACGTTTTCTGTACGCGATCCCCGAGAGCTTCATTGGACGTCGGAGGATTGGCGCTCCGCCGGTGCCGCAATCAGTCCGGCTGGCCTACGAGCAGCGGATTACCGCCATTCTTCAAATGGAGCCGGCCACCGACAACTACGGGAAACCGACCGCTCGCACAATCCGGTTCGATAGGGACGCTGCCGATCGTTTTAGGGCGTTCGAGAAGCAGATCGAGCCCGAACTAGCGCCGTTCGGTGAACTCGGCTCGATACAGGACTGGGGTTCGAAGCACGTCGGCTCTGTCGCACGCATCTGCGGCATCATCCATGTCGTCAAGCTGGCAAACGAGCCCTCGCTGCCGGACACACGAAGGATCGACCTGGCGACGGTCACACAGGCTATCGAAATCGGTGCGTACTTTCGGGCCCACGCCAGGGGCGCGTTTGCAGAGATGGGTGCCGACCCGGAGGTCGAAAACGCAGGACAGGTACTGGCCTGGATCTCTCGAAAGGACAGACGGTCGTTCACCGTGCGAGATGCCTTCCAGGATCTGAAAAGCCGGTTCAGAAGGGTCGCGGATCTTCAGCCAGCCTTGAAGCTCCTAGTGGAACACGAATACATCCGCGAACAGCATGAAGAACGCGGTCAGGGCCGGGGACGGCCGCGAAGTCCTGGATACGACGTGAATCCGATTTTTGAGGATATTGGGGATATTGGGGATCGTAACAGAACAGCCATTTCAGACTTACCTTCCTCATCTGGAACGTCAGTTAAGACCAAAACAACTTTTGATTCCTATCCCCACAATTCTCAATATCCTCAGAATTCATCCGACGACGACGATCAGGGCGAGGCTGCGTGATGCCACGCACCATCGCCACACATTCGGCTCTAGTAGCCGACCTCGCCGCCATCCTTGCCCGTGGCTACCTGCGGTTGACTAGCACTGCGCCACTTTCCGCCACATCTGGCCACAAAGAGCTTGAACTCTCCGCCGAAGAGAGCCCTCATCGTGATGACCACCACGGAGATCATCGATGCCGACGGAAACCAGCGTGATCCGCCAGA
>JAAELY010000141.1 GCA_024226335.1 bacterium | reverse complement strand
GGCCAGCGAGTGGGGATGACGCTCGAAGCCGTGCGCAAGGCGTTGTTTCGACTCAAGAAACAAGTACGTTCGTGCGTGGAAATCAGCCTGAGAGGTGCACAATGAGCGATGCACGCGACCGGCAGGAACTGATCGACCGCCATCTGCGCGGTGAATTGAGCGAATCGGAACGAGAGCGTCTTGCCGAACTGCTCGATAGCGATGCGGCGGCGCGCAAAGATTTTGTCGAACAAGTGCAGTGGGACACACGGTTAGCCGAGGTGCTGCGCGAGGGTCGTGGTTCGCGCCGCGAACCAAACGTGGACGAAGGAGCCGACGCCATATTCGCGGAGCGAACGCCGACGATAACACTCACCCGAGCTTTGTTGGCCATCTCTGCTGCAATCATCATCATGCTGACCGCGAGCCTGTGCTTCCAATGGCTGAACCCGGAACAGCCGATCGCTAGGCCCCCTGTCGAGCCGCCGGGTGCCGAACGGCCCATCGCGAAGATCACCGGTCTGAGCAGCCCCCTGCAATGGACAGGTGACGGTGGTCGTGTGTCTTACGATCTAAGCGTTGGCTTGGAACTAGCGGGAGGAACGGTCGAAGGGTTGGCCCCCGGGTCGTGGGTCGAATTGGAATTCAACGACGGATCAACCGCCACGATTTCCGGCAATTCGATGCTCACCTTCTCGGATCACGGACAAAAGATGTTGCATCTGAAACAAGGGAACTTGTCCAGCAACGCAAAGCCTCAACCACCGGGCAAGCCGATGCTTGTCTATACTCGATCCGCCGTGCTCGAAGTCCTAGGGACGCAGTTCGAAGTCGAGGCAGAAACTGCGACTACCATTTTGAACGTCAGCGAAGGAAG
>JAAELY010000140.1 GCA_024226335.1 bacterium | reverse complement strand
CGGGCGCTCGAGGAGCTGTCCAAGCCCGAGACCACCCGCTTCAAGGGCCTGGGCGAGATCTCGCCGCGCGAGATGAAGCATTTCATGGGCGCCGACATCCGTCTCGAGCAGGTGCGCATGCGGGCGATGGGGGAGGTGTCGAAGGCGCTCGGATTCTACATGGGCAAGAACACGCCGCAGCGCAAATCCTTCATCGTCGACAACCTGATCGCAGAGGTAGTATGAGTCGATGATCGTCTCGTTCACATACGAAGACCTGGATGCCGGCTGGACGCTCGAGGAGGTCCGCTTCGATGCGCTCAACCTCCTGGTCGGTCCGTCGGGGGCGGGCAAGACGCGGATTCTCGAGGCTTTACTGTATGTCCGAAACGCGGCTCTCAAGGATGCGCGCGGCGGGCCCAGCGCGAAGTGGAGAGTGGTGGTAGAGGGAGTATTTCCGAAGCAGGAAGGCGAGGAGGCCGAATACGTTTGGGAGGCGGAGACAAGGGTCACGCAGTGGGCCCCCCCCCGCGGCGAAATCTCCGACCGCGAAGCCTGGCTCGACCAGCTCACCGATGCCCACTTCGTCAGCGAGCGCATCGAGAGAGCCGGTGAGACGCTGGTCGAACGTACTGACGGAGTCTTCAAATTTGGAAGCGATCAGTTGCCCAAGCTGACGAAGTCGGAGAGTGCGATCAAACTGCTGGGCTCTGAAGACGTGATCTCGCCGCTTCTTGAGGTTCTGCGTCTGTGGCGTACTCTCGAGCCCCCACGTACTTTTGGTCCGTTCAATCTGCTGAAGATTGCCGAGTCCTTCCGCCAGCAACTCGAGGGTGAACTAGACCTGCTGAGGCAGGAATCACACCATCCCTTCACCAGGCTATACGTTCTTCAGGAGGATCACCACGAGCACTTCGCGCGCATCGTCGATGATTTCAGGGACGTCTTTCCTACCGTCGAGGAGTTGAAGATCGCGACCTACTCCGAACTGGACGTCCGGCCACATATGGGCGAGGACACGATGGCCAACTACCTGGCCGTGGGCATGAGGGAGCAAGGCGTCGAGGGCTGGGTCCTCCACTCGAACTTCTCTTCAGGGATGGTCAAGACGCTAACTTTCTTGATCGAGACGGCGCTGGCGCCGAGAGGATCCGTACTCTTGATCGACGAGCTTGAGAACAGCCTCGGCGTCAACTGCCTGCCCGACGTGGCACGTCTGATGTTGAAGGGCCTCGACCGAGTTCAATACCTGGCAACCAGCCATCACCCGCGGGTGATCAACGAGATCCCGTTCGATCGCTGGAAACTGGTAACCCGCCGAGGTTCCAAGGTGCAGGTGATCGACGCCAAGGACATCGCGCTGCTCGAGCGCGCCTCTTCGCTCGAGAAGTTCACGAGGCTGATCAACCTGCCGGAGTACGTCGAGGGGGTGGCTTGAAGCTGTACTTCCTCCTGGAGGGGCAGCGGACCGAGCCCCGGTTATACCGCCGGTGGCTGGAGCACGCCCTGCCTGACCTTCACAGGGTCTGGGACGCGAGCGAGCTGACTGACGGTAGCTTTGTCCTCGAATCTGCGGGCGGCTATCCCGGGATACTCGACCGTATTCAAGACTCAGTTGAAGGAGTGATATCGGCAGGGGTCCGGCTGGATCAGTTCTTCGTCTGTCTCGACGCCGATGAAGAGAGCTACCACGAGCGCTACGCGAGGGCGTCGCGATTCCTCCAGGCCCAGAGCCCGCCGTTCCCCTTCACGGTGATTGTTCAGCATTGCTGCATCGAGACGTGGCTGCTCGGCGACCGTTCTCTATTGCGGCCACCGCCGAAGACAGAGGAGCTGCGAGCCCTCCGGGCGCACTACGACGTCCGACGGGACGATCCGGAAGCCATGCCGGCACCGGAGGGTTACGCGACCCGCGCCCAATTTCACTACGATTACCTGAAGGCTGTCGTCAGAGATCGGAACGTCGGGCGTACCCGCGAGATCTTCAGGTACAGTAAACGCCACGTCGGCTATTTCGGCCAGCCCTCGCATTTCCGTGCCCTGGTCGAACGCCGCAACGACACGGGGCACCTCGAAAGCTTCGGTCACCTGTTGACCGCCTGGCGCGGGCTGGGTGCTGCGATAGCGCCCCCTTCGGGGCTCCGGAGCCCGGAGGGCGAAATGAGGTAGCCCAGGGTGTGAACCCTGGGAGGAGATACGAAATGACCTACGTCGAGCCGCTGATG
>JAAELY010000139.1 GCA_024226335.1 bacterium | reverse complement strand
CGCGCTCCGCGTCCGTCAGCGTCACCGCTGCGCGTGGTCGTCCTCTCTGCCCCATCGTCTGCCCTCCATTCTACTCTGGGAAGACCGACTCCTGAACACTTCAATTAATTCGAGATGGAACTTCTGAAACAGGACACTAGCCCGAATCGATCCGGAAGGTGGGCGCGAGATCCCTGGGCCGGTCTCACTCGGGATTCTCCGATATGCTGGGGTTCCAATTTCCGGAGGACAAGAGATTGAGCGACCGGTGTCCGCATCAGTTCGACCTTATGAATCCCGAACGCATGAGCCGAGGCGTTCCCTTCGAGGATCTGGCCACCCTCAGACGCGAGTGCCCGGTCGCCCTCCAAGACGCCACCGACCACACTGGCGAATTCTGGGCCATTACCCGAAGAGATGACATCGACTTCATCTCGAAAAATCCCGGCCTGTTTTCTTCGGCCGCCAACCTCGCGCATCCGCACCCGGCCGGTGTCGACCCCGCTGCGCAAGAACTCATGCGCCAGTTGATCATCAACATGGATCCACCCACTCACACCCAGTACCGCAAGGTGGTCCGCGCCGCGTTCACCGTTCGGGCGGTAGAGGCGTTGGAACCGATGATGAGAGAGCGGGCTCGCGCCATCATCGACAAGGTCGCCTCGAGGGGAAGCTGTGAGTTCATCTCCGAAGTCGCAGCAGAGATGCCGCTCTTCGTGATCTGCGCACTCACCGAAATGCCTGTCGAAAAGCGTCAGGAATTCTCCGACCTGGTCAACACGATGATAGGCATGGACGACCCGGAACTGAACCTGTCGCCCGAAGACGGGCAGGCTGCGGCCGCACGAATCTTCGAGATCGCAATGGAACTGGCCACGCGGCACAAGGCCAATCCGAAGAAGGGCACCGTACTCGACGCCCTCTTGAGCGGTGCCGTCGAAGGCGAAGCCCTGAACGAGTTCGAGTTCTGCACCTTCTTCTTGATCCTGATCGCGGGTGGCGTCGAAACCACGCGAACCGCCACCAGTCACGGAATGCGGTTACTCATCGAACATCCCGATCAGTTGCAGAAACTGGTCGACGATCCCTCCTTGATCCCGAATGCCGTGGAAGAGGTCCTGCGCTTTCACCCATCGTTCAACTTCATGCAGCGCACGGCAACCGACGACGTAAAGATTGGCGCTAAGGACGTGAAGAAGGGAGACATCGTGCGCATGTACTACCCCTCGGCAAACCACGACGAGAGCGTGTTTGGCGACGACTCTGAGGAATTCGATGTGGATCGCGTTCAGAGAATGCCCGAACTCAAGAATGAGCACCGTACCTTCGGCATCGGACAACATTTTTGCCTGGGCTCACATCTGGCGCGCAAGGAACTGATCGTGATGTTCGAGGAAATCATTCCGCGCATGCGCAACCCAAAATTGGCAGGCACACCCAGTCGCCTGGTGTCCAACTTCATCCCGAGCATCAAGCAGATGCCCATTACCTTTGATCCGAGCTGATTTCAGCTGGATCGAGCGAGGCCGAAGCCATGCTGCAGAAATTCGTGTTCATCACAGGAGCCCTTGATTGCCTGGTCGGTGCGGGGACCTGGGCCGGCGCACTGGCTGACCCACAACCCAACCAACTCGTGCCACTGATGACGCTGGGTACGTTTTTGATGATGGCGGCCGCATGCCTGATGTGGGCGTCCAAGGACATGGCCGCGCGCGCACCGGTGATCTTCTGGCAGGGACTGGTGCGCCTGACTGCAGTCTGCTCGGTGATCTACGCAGTCCCAGCGGGCCTGGCCGAGTCCTGGCAGTACGGCCTGGTCGTCTTCGACGGTGTCATCGGTCTGGTCTACGTCGTGGGTATGACGCGAGTGACCGGCCGCAGCCCGTTGAAGCTATTGCTCTGCTGGACCTGAATCCGACGTCGTCGTAACTCTGAAGTGGAGACAACGTGAGCAAGACACCTCTGGAGGTCACCACAACGGCCGTACCGGATCAGCAGAAACACTACGACAGTGTGTTTCCGCTGGCGTACGTCTGTAGCACGGAAGGGGCGAGTCCCACTGATGCCGCAGACTGGGCGCGGGAACACTCGAGTGAACTGACCGCGCAGTCCGGCCGGCACGGCGCAGTCTTCTTCCGCGGCTTCCCACTGGTGACTCCTGAGGATTTCGACGCTTTCGTCACGGCCTTCGACCTGCCCTGCTTCGCCTACGACGACTCCCTGTCCAACGCGGTGCGCGTCAACTACACCCCGCGCGTCTTTTCTGCCAACGAGGCGCCACCCGAAGTGACGATCAATCTGCATCACGAGATGGCGCAGACTCCGTTCTTCCCGAGCAAGCTCTTCTTCTTCTGCAATACCGCCGCTGATGTCGGTGGCGCGTCGTCCATCTGTCGCTCCGACGTACTCTGGGAAAGGCTGGTCGAGCAGTGTGCCGAGTTCGCACACACCTGTGAGGAAAAGGGATTGAAGTACACCCACACCATGCCGGCCGAAGAAGACCCGCAGTCAGGAATGGGTCGCAACTGGAAGAGCACCTTCAGTGTGGAAACCCGGGAGGCCGCCGAAACCCGCATGAGCGAGCTCGGATACACGTGGGAATTCCTGGACGACGGTAGCCTGCGTGTCACCACGCCGAGGTTGCCCGCGGTGCGCGAACTGGAAAGTGGACGCAAGGCTTTCTTCAACCAGCTGATCACCGCCTTCACCAGCTGGAAGGACGAGCGCAACGATCCGGGCAAGGCCGTCACCTTTGGCGATGGCTCCCCCATGGACGTGAAGGGAGCCCAGCGCGCCGCCGAGATCGCCGAAGAGCTCATCTTCGACGTTCCCTGGCAGCCGGGTGACGCGGCCCTGGTCGACAACTACGTCGCGCAACACGGCCGCCGCATCTTCCAGGGAACGCGCAAGGTGCTGGCATCGTTCGCAGCATCCCCGACTCGTTGATGTAGCGATGAAACCGACTCGCCCCACCCCTTCCACAATCACCGGGTCGCGCAGTTCCGGCGCGGGAATCTGGCAGGGCCGCGTCGCCGTCGTGACCGGAGCCGCAAGTGGCGTAGGTCGCGCGCTCAGCGAAGCACTCGCGGTTCGCGACTGTCGACTGGCCCTGGTCGATGTAAATGCGGAAGGACTCCGGGAAGTGGCGAACCGCGTGCAAGAACTCGGTGGCGTGGCCTCGACCCATATCGCCGATGTTTCAGACGCCGAGAGGATGAAGCTCCTTCCCGAAGAGATTCTCACCGAACACGGACATATTCACATTCTGATCAACAACGCCGGGGTCACGGTTGCCGCCAGCTTTGAAGATCACAGTCTCGAAGAGCTGCGTTGGTTGATCGGAATCAACCTCTGGGGAGTCGTGCACGGCTGCCACTTCTTTCTCCCTTATCTGAAACGCGAGAAAGACGCGAAGCTCGTCAATATTTCGAGTAGTACGGCGGTAATGGGCTTCCCCGGGCAGAGCGGCTACTCGGCATCGAAAGGCGCCATTCGAAGCCTCAGCGAGTCGCTTTCCGCAGAGTTGCACGGAAGCAATGTGAAACTAACGAGCATCTACCCGGGCGGAATCCGCACTGGGCTCTTCGAAGCTGCGCGAGGAGCGAACCGGGAGATGATGGCTGAGATGGGGAACGAGCCGCGCGTAGCGCGCATGTTTCTGTCCCCCGAGAAAGTCGCAAAGACGATCATCCGCGCCGTCGAGCGCGGTCGAGTGCGTGCGCCCGTCGGTTGGGACTCCTATCTGGTCGAGTGGCTCTGGCGTCTGTCCCCTTCGCTGGCCCTGTATGTGTCCGCGCGCGCGGGCGTCGGCAATCTGTCCAGCGAAGCCGACATCGATCGCGCGCGTGGTATGCGCAGCGTCGAGGTTCGCCGTCGATTCGAGGCTCCGCCTCGGGCGGTCTGGGACGTGTACACCGACCACGCCCGTTGGAGTGAATGGGCGGGAACTCCGGGCTCTCGCCTGGTCGCGAAGGGGCAACACGATCCAAACGGGGTCGGGGCCGTGCGCAGCTTCACGGGCGGAGTACGCGAGCAGGTACTCAGCTTCGACCCACCGAGACGCATGACCTACACCGTGATCAGCGGGCCTTTCCCGATAAAGGATCACGAAGGCGAGGTCGTCTTCGAGCCGGATGGCGATGGCACTCTGGTGACCTGGCGCTGCCGATTCAAGTCGAAGATTCCGGGCCTCGGCGGACTGCTCGAGCGCATCGTGACCTCGATCTTCGCTCGGGGCCTCGAAGGACTCGAACGTCACTCCTTTCCCCCGAGAGCCACTCAGGGTCAGCGGTAGCTCCAATCGATTCCTGCTCCGGTGCGACTGCTCCGGTGCGACAAGGGGGCGCGGTACCGCACCTCCTCTCGACCCACTGCGGTACAGTTTGCCTCACATCTGCGGCATTTTCTGCCCTTCGATCCCCCTCTACGGGGTCTGCTCGCCACGCAGGGGTCATGGCGGCTGGTATAGAGGTTGCAGCCGCGTGAAGTGGTGAATCCGGCGGACAATCTCATCTTCGTCGTCGATGACGATGACGCCTTCAGGGCATTGATGCACGAGTACCTCGAGCTGCTCGGTTACCAGGTCTGTGCCTTCGCACTGGCGGAAGAGCTTCTGGCGAAGATGGGCAGTGGATCTCGCATGCCCGCGCTCGTTCTCAGTGATACCCACATGCCGCGTATGACGGGGCTTCAGCTCGCGCAGGATATTCGAAAGAGCCACCCGGATCTCCCGATCATTCTGATGAGCGCCTTTGGAGAACCCGAGAGCGAAGGGGCTGCAATCGGACAAGGGGTGAGCGCCTACCTGGAAAAGCCCTTCCAGCTGCCCACAATCGCGGCGTTGGTCCAGAGCCTTCTGGGGAGCGAACAGTCCACATAGCCCTACCGCTGGCGGGGCCGCTAGGGAATCTCTGCACAGGGAGGATTCGAGCGAGAAGCGGGAGTCGCCGCCTGAGCAAGAAGCGTGATCCGATCGCAGATCCGTAGATCTGCAGAAGGTCGCGCGACGCAGCGCAGGCGGATGCATCGCGCTTCGCAGCCGCAGCCTCTCTGTGCAGAGGTTCCCTAGGAATTGATCCTCGGCAGCGACATCACGAATCGCGTGTTGGGACAGTTCTCGTCGATCCACAGCGAGCCGGAATGGGCTTCGATGATTCCCTGAGAGATGCTCAGCCCCAGTCCCGTTCCTCGGTCCGCCTTCTTCGTCGTAAAGAAGGGCTTCATCACCTTCGAGCGGAGTTCTTCGGGAATGCCTTTGCCACTGTCGACCACCGAGATCTGCACGGTGTCCTCGCTGGCGGACACCTGGATGCGAATCCAGCGCTCCTGGAGTTCGTGAATCGCGTCTGCAGCGTTATTGAGCAGATTGACCAGTATCTGGCTGATCTGGGCTTCGCGACAGGGAACCCTCAGCTTGGGGTCCAGGCCGTCGACCTGAACATCGATACCCAGCTTCAGCATGCGATCCTTCGAGAACTCCAGCACGTCGCGAATCAGCTCGGATACAAACACGGGGGTGAGTGGGTCGCTCGAAGCATCTCGCGCGAACGTGCGCATCCCGCGAATGATGCGCGCCATGCGCTCGCTGAGTTCGTAGATGATCTCCATGCCACCGCGGATCGCCTGGTCATCGGCCCGATTCGACTTCAGCTGGATCTCGAGCAACTCGACCCGACCCTGCAGGGCCGCCAGGGGATTGCCCAACTCGTGCGCCACACCCGCAGCCATCTCTCCCAGACTCGCCATCCTCTCCGACTTCACTGCGATTCGCTGCGCTTCTCGCATACTGCGGTTGTGTCGTTTGTGGTCGAAACAGAAGTAGGCCGTCAGCCAGATCACGAAGAGTGCCAGGAAGCGATTCGTCAGAACCATCCACAGAACGCCGCCTTCGGGTGAAAGCGCGTAGCCGGTCACGGTCAAGACCGTTCCCGAAATCGCCGCGAACCAGGTGAGCCCCGGTCCGGGAGAACGCAGACTCAGCAGCACGAGCAGCGTATAGGGAATTGCAGCGGCCACGCCCAGAGGCACCAGCAGATCGAACGCGAAGGTCGCGACCGCGATCACGATCCCAAATGCGTGGATCGCCGTGAACTGTTGGATTTGTTGGGGCGCCGGAACTTTCATTCGAGCCACCAGCGTAGCAGCACCTTCCCAGGACGGGAGCCCTGCAAAACGCCGTTGCCGAGTGTGTCCTCGTTTCGTCGTGTATCAGAGCGTGATGATGCCCGTGTCTACGTCTTCCAGTCTCTCGAGCACGCTGGTGTCCTCGTTCAGCGCAATGCCGCGCTCTTCCAGGATTGCGCGCGTGCGATCCGTGATCGCGCCCACTCTGGACAGCGAAGGCATGACGAGATCACGCATGATGTTGACCGTTCCCCCGCGCGGTTCGAGGCTGATGCCGGCTTCCTCCGCCTCCAGTATGCCTTTGGCGAAGTCTTCGACGTCGATCTCGCAGTTTTCGAGTACCTTGACGAAGCTCGGATCGCGTCGGTTGCTGCCGGAGCGCGAGTCGCCGGCCTTTTCTCGGGTCGGCGCCATGCTCGTCAGAGCCATCAGCGCAAAATCCGCCGCGTCCTCGCGATCGTCCGGATGCATCTGCGCCAGCGCGTGCTTGACGTAGAGATTGCCGAAAGCCACGTGACGAGCTTCATCGCGCATCGTCAACACGACGATGTCGCGCAGAAGATCGCAACCCGAAATCTGGATCATATTGTGAAAGGCGCCCATCGCCAGACCTTCGACCACGACGTTCATACCGATTGCGATCTTTACCCAGTGGTCGGCTTTGAGCGTTGCATCGATCAGTCCCTTGAGAAAGGGCGAGATCGGATAGACGATCGCGATTCTCTGTACGTACTTCTCGAAAACCTCGACGTGACGCGCTTCGTCCATGGCCTGAGTGGAGGAGTAGAGCTTCGCTTCGTAATCCGGCACCGAATGCGCCAACGTCGCAGCGGTCATCAATGCACCCTGTTCCCCGTGCAGGAACTGGGAAAGCCGATGAGCCGCGGAGTGAGCGCGAAGGGCTTCCTGCTTGGTCTTCGAGAGCCGCTTGAAGAAAGGCATGTGGCTGAACCCGAAGCCCTCGCCTTCGAGAATTGGCCGAGTCGGATCGACCTCGCGATCCCAGTCGATATCCGTCGTGGCATTCCACTGAAGCTCTTTCGCCTTCTCGTACAGGTTCTGGATCGGCTGGACGTCGATGTTGTAGTCGAATTCCCAGGCCACGCTCATGGGCGTCTTGTATCCCTGGTCCTGGTCGGTGTCAGATGCCGTCGTCATATAGGATTCCTCCGTCGGGACCTGGGCCCCGGAATGAACATGAGACCTACCGAGTCGCGTGAAACGCGACCGATAGCTTCTGGGGATTATATCGGCACTACGCATAAAGCGGGTATGACCCGCCTCATGCGTAGTGCGGCGAAGATCAGGTACTGAGCACGGGAGCACCGGGCGAACGCATCTGCTCGTAGACCGGCGGAGCGCCCACTCCGAGTTCCTCGCGAACCTCGTCGATCGGTCGTTCGAAGAGCGCTTCCCAGTCCTGCTCCACCAGTGAATCCGCGCTCTTGCCGCGTCGATACCCCGCGCGAATCAGCTTGCCCGCCTCCGTGTTCCAGCCCGATTCACGCAGTGAACTCCAGACCAGGTAGGCCACGCCTCGGTCCCAGTCCTGGCCGATCGTGAAGGCGAGTACAGCGGACTCCCCGAGCAGGTCGCGGTCGTAGCCGGCGAGTACGTGGAACACGTCGTGGAGATTGCGCTGGCGTGAGTTGTAGGTGCGCTCGTCTTCGTCGACATCCCGCCGCCCGAGTGCCGTCGACGCCTGTTCGCTCGCCTGCGCGAGGCCCTCGGTGCTGATGTTCTCGCGCTGGAACCACTCGATGATCGTCCTCCCGAGTGAACCGAGCGGCATCGCCTTCATGCGCTCGACATCGGTCAAGACGTCGTACAGATCCCGCTTCTCGCGTAGGATTTTTGCGCCGCGCTCAGAGCGTTGGAACCGCTTGAAGCCTCGCCGACCCGAATTCCCCGAGATTGCCGCAATGACCTTGATTGCGGCGGCGGTGTCATCTGGATCTTGTCTCGACTCGCGGATTGCGCGAAGTGCGACGATCGGACGGATGCGGTTGCGAGAGGCCATGGTCGATCTCCCTTCGCCGACGGTCTGGTTATGCGCCGGGCCTGTAGAGGATAGCACCGTCTGAGAAACTTATTCGCTATTTCGGATCGCCGATCGGGGCCAGATGGGCATCGAGAACGAGCTTCTCCACGGAATTTCCGGTGAGACTGGAAAGAAAGGCGACCAGATCCTCGACTTCGCGGGAACTCAATCCCAGGGGCCGGATCCGCGCATCGAGCGCCTCGTTCTGCACCCCGCCTCGATTGTAGTAGTCGATGACCTCGCGCAACGTCGCCAGAGATCCATCGTGCATGTAGGGCGGCGTCAGAGCCACATTGCGCAGGGACGGAGTCCGGTAGCTCCAACGATCGCGCGGGTCCAGCGTGATTTCGTAGCGCCCGAGATCCCCGGGCGGGGTTTCCGAAACGGAGGCCAGCAGATCCTGTCCGACCTCGACGAAGACGCCCGGTGTAAGCGCGACCCGCTGCCCGTTCGGCCGCAGCGCCATCGAGTGCCGGTAGCCGATGCCCGTGTTGTGCATCTGGTGGTCGGTGAACAACGCGCCGATTTCGACGGATCTTGCCTGTCCAATTGGATGGCAGGCCACGCAACCCGCCTTACCCGAGAACAGCCGGAATCCGCGTTCGGCCGGTTCGTCGAGCGCACTCTCGTCACCCCCGAAGTACCAACGATCGAAGCGACTGTTCGCAGCGAGGAGAGTGCGCTGATAACTGGCCAGCGCCATGCCGAGCGTTTCCATGCCCGGCCCCCTGCCCGCAAACGCCGCCTGGAACAGACCCGAGTAATCCGGCAGGGCTTCGAGCTTCTCGATCACGCTTCCGATGGACGGGTTGCCCATTTCATTGCTCGCAAGCAACGGCCCCCAGGCCTGCTGCTCGAGCCGGCTCTCGCGACCGTCGTGAAACAGGCGCTCGACATAGGCCACGTTGAGAATCGTCGGTGCATTGCGACGCACGGTGCGGCCTTCGATTCCGGCAGCCGTGGCAAGTTCGCGGTTGGTGAATCCCTGCTCCGGGATGTGGCACATCGCACATGAGATCGTGCCGTTGAGAGACAGGCGACGATCGAAGAAGAGCTTGCGGCCCAACGCGATTCGACTGCGGGTAAGCGGACTGTCTTCGGGCACGGGCAGAGGTGGAAGCCCGAGCGGTGGCCGCTCCGCGTACGACATCAGATCCAGGGAACGCGGCGTCGCCGGAGCCGGATCAGAGACGAGTTCCCCACTCCTGCGGAGACCTCGTTCCTCCTCGAGCAATAGCGTGTGGATATCGCTCAGGAGCAGTTCGGCGTGCAGGTAGGAACTGCTGTAGATGTTGCGAATCCGTCGATTCCCATCGATCAGAAAGACGCGCAGTACGTGCGAGATCTGATCCGTCGAATCTCCTCCGACGTCCCTCTCGCGGCGGATTTCCTGATCGTAGTTCTCGAGGATGGGTGCCAGCTCTGTCTGGGACGCAGTTGTGAGAAACTTCCACTCGATGCGCCCTTCGAGAACACTCGCACCGTACTCGCGCATCACTTCGGGCGTGTCGCGCTTCGTGTCGAAACTCAGAGTCAAGAGCCGGACCCGTTCCACGAGTTCCGGATCGCGCTCCAACCGGGTCTTGACTCCGTGCATCACGGCCGTCGCCAGCGGACAGGCATTCGCGTCGGCACAGCTCGCGTAGACGAAACTCAGCAACACGATCCGCGTGTCGTAGAGTTCGTGGAGTCGCCGAGAGCGGCCGCGCTCGTCGAGCACAGCGCCATCCGCTGCATCCCCCATCGGGGGCAATGTGTAGGAACCCGGTACGGGTGCGGCGAACTGCAACGGGCCGTAACCCGGCGCGGGCGCTGACTCCTGCGCCGACAGGGGTGTCATCGAGATCGTCGTTGCGATCGCGATCACCGCAGCGATTCGTAGCATGGGCCGAATGAACTCGGGGGTTCGCAAGCCCTTCCTACTTCTGTATGTGCGCAAGGGTCTCCGGTGGGCCCACCTCTGCGCCATCCGAAGCGTACAGAGCGTAGGAACCGAAACGCATCTGGTGAGCCCGGCCCAGCTTCTGTTCGATGAAGTCCACCGTCCAGATGTGCTCGAGCTTCTGGGAATTCCAGTGGTAGAGCTTCACGAATTGTTCGTTGTCCGCGCCCTTCTTGTCCCAGTTGGCGAGCAGTGAGGTACTGAAGTAGATGCGCTTTCCGTCCCAGCTCTGGGAAACCATGTTCAACTGGCTGCCGATCTTCTCGCTGAAGATCTGTTTGGGGTGGTGGGGATCGCTCACGTCGAACAATCGCGTGGTCCCGTCCAGGAACGTGCTCGCCCAGAGCAGGCGATCGTCAGCTGAAAGCGAGATATCGACGGGCAGCGGAACCTTTGATGGATCACCGATATCGGCCACGGCACTGGCACTCCATTCGCCGTCGGGCTTTCGCTCGATCAGCCAGAGTTGTGCCGTCAAGGCCGTGGAAGTAAACGCGTAGTCGTGTTTCGGATCCCAGGCCCAGCGCACCTCGAGCGGCGCCCCCGGAACGTCGAAAATCTGTTTCGGCTTGCGGGTGTGAAGATCCCAGAGCACCACAGTGCTCCCGAAACGCTTCATCGCCTCCTTGTCGGCGAGCATCTTCCCGAAGTCCATCATGTAGTTCGACCAGCCAGTGAATGAGGTACTGAGCATGGCGTTGAGACGCGGCTGTACCCGGGCGTCGTAGTCGTAGCCATCCGCGAACTCGCCGGTCTTCCGGCTGCCCCGCAGATTTCCATCGATGGGCATCCAATGGGTGACCACATGCTCTCCGGAGTTGGTGTACTCGACCAGCGCTGAGCGCCCTCCGTGATCCTTGTTATTCGATAGGCCCGTGATCAGCATCCGTCCGGGCAATGCGTAGAAAGTGTGCGGCCCGACTACACCGCCGCTGCGAGCGACGAAATCCGAGATCACCTTCTCGAGCTTGGGGTTGGCCGGATCGGAGTGGACATCGAAGATGAAGATCTTGTTCGTGTCCAGACCACCCGCCCAGAGAAAGCGCCGATCATCGGTCAGCCCCGAGTGATGGGCTTCATTGCGTCCTCCCACCGACAGACTGTGGATCACCTTGCCGAAAGTGGCGGAGTCCGGCCGGGAATCGATCGTGACGAGTTTATCCTGCTCGTCACCCAGGCCCTCCATGCCCAGCGTCCAGACATAGACGAAGTCCTCCTGGCCGACGATCTTCGCCATATAGGGGGACATGCAGGTCTCATCGGCATGAGTCGGTACGGAAGGACCGAGCAGGCACGATAGCAATAACGTCAGTCCAGCGATTCGAAGGCGTCCGTGCGCGATCATAGGGCGATCTCCTCCCGAAGGTTCAGCTGTGATTCTAGAACACGGGAGCGACTCGGGTACCAACCCCGAGATCCGTCATCCTCTGGTACCATCGAAAACCGAGGAGTCGTCTAGATGGTCGAGAAGATTATGCCCGGTCTTTACCGGATTGTGTTGCCCCTGTCCGGAAACCCGCTGCGCGAGATCAACTCCTTCGTGTTCACCTCGCCTGATCGCAATCTGATCGTCGATACCGGCATGAACCGCGACGAGTGCCGCGAGGCCATCGAATCGGGGCTCGACTCGATCGGTATCGATCTAGAGCGTACCGATATCATCGCCACCCACTACCACGCCGACCATCAAGGCCTGGTCGCAACCCTGCTCAAGGAGGGTTCACGCGCTTTCATGGGCGAACTCGATGCCGCCGCGATCAGTGGAGATCACGACTACTGGACCGAAAGCGGTCCGATGGGACGACTGGCCGTAAAGGCGGGATTCCCCGGCGAGGTGTTGCGCGCGTCGCTCAAGAACCATCCCGGATTCAAAGACGGCCCGAAGGAGTCGGTGGACTACGTCGGACTGAAGGACGGTGACAGTTTTCCCATCGGAGACTTCAACCTCACCGTCGTAACGACCCCCGGACACACCGGGGGACACATCTGTCTTCACGAACCGACCGCAAAGTTCCTGATCTCGGGTGATCACATTCTCGGCGACATCACCCCCAATCTGCAGGCCTGGGGTTACGACGAAGATCCGTTAGGCGACTTCGAGAGCAGTCTGGAACGGACCCGCAAGCTCGATATCGATCTCTGCCTGCCGGGCCATCGCAGCTTGATCGAAAACTGCAGTGAGCGTATCGACGAACTGCTCGAACACCACCGCGATCGAGCGGACGAGGTCGTGTCGATTCTCAGGGATGAACCACTCAATGCCTACGACATCGCAGGTCGAATGAGCTGGGACATCCGCGCGCGCTCCTGGGAGGAGTTCCCCATCATGCAGCGCTGGTTCGCGACTGGCGAGGCGATCGCCCACATCCGCTACCTGGAGAAAAAGGGCCTGATCGAGCGAAGATCAGAGGGCGAACTGGACATCTACATGACGAGCAATTGAAGATCGGTCATTTCTGACCGAAACAGTACCGCTTCCACATTGCGATCGTGATTGGCACCGAGATGTTCAGGCAGAATGCCGTGAACATAGAAGTAGTCCGCCAGTGAATAGGCCGGGATGAAAGCATCCGATTCTTTCGGAAGCCAGCCCGCGTTCACGAGCACCGATCCAAGGCCCAGGCAGTACAGAATGGGGGGCGTCCTCGCCGCGAGTACGACCGCGACGTAAACACATCCCCAGATCAGAGCCATCTGGACTTGGAGCCGCCTGGACGATATACCGCTCCAGTCCATCAAACGAGGAAGCTTCGATGTCGCGAACCATCCTGTCGATCGCCGTCTACTGTGGCTCGAGCCCCGGGGCCTCTCCGGCCTATGGCGAAGCAGCTGCGAATCTCGGGCGCGAACTGGCCGGTCGCGGTATCCGACTGGTGTACGGCGGTGCTTCTGTCGGGCTGATGGGAATCCTCGCCGATGCCTGCTTGCAGCACGGCGGCGAAGCTCTGGGCGTGATCACCGAAGCGCTGAAGAGTCATGAAGTCGCCCATGACGGCCTTACCGAACTCCGCGTGGTATCCACCATGCACGAACGCAAGGCAGTGATGTCCGACTCGGCCGACGCCTTTGTGATGCTCCCCGGAGGCTTCGGAACGCTGGACGAGTTCTTCGAAGCGCTGACGTGGACACAACTCGGAGTTCACGCGAAACCCTGTGGCGTACTCGACGTCGACGGCTACTTCGAACCGTTGCGAGAGTTTCTGGACGCAGCGACCGCGCAACGCTTTCTCAAACCCGAGAACCGCCGGTCCGTGATCTTCGAAGATCATCTGGCCCGGTTGATCGAGCGGCTCGAGGCGTGGATCCCGGCCAGCACCGACAAGTGGATCGATCGCGACACCGTCTAGCCGTACGGCTGGAGAGGCTAATTCTTTCGCCACACGATCGAGTAGCGCCACAGTAGATGTCTGCGAACTCGCGCGCCGGGCAAAACCTGTTGACAGATGGAACGCACTTCTTTCAGCGGCAGATAGACGTCTCTGGCCCCGTGTTGGAGCCAGGCCGCAGTTTCGGCCGGGTCGGTTCTCAGACTTCGATTGTGTAGAACTCTGAGTACCCGGTTGACAGGCGCTGCGATGACAGCGCGCGCATAGTCGATCAGGCCGTGCTCCAGGGGAATATCGAGCACCATCAAGACTCCCCCGGGTCGAATCATGGCAACCAGGCGGGTCAGGGTCTCGGCCATTGGAAGATGGTGCAAGGTCGTGAGCGTGACGATGGCATCGAAGTGCTCGGGAGGAAATTCCTCTTTCAGGATTTCACCCACGCGATAGTCGATGTTCTCGAAACCCTGCGAGTGGCGTCTTGCGACCTCGATCATCTTGGATGAGAAATCGAGACCGACGACTCGATCCGCACATCTGGCCAGCCGCCGAGAGAAGCTTCCCGTACCGCAACCGAGATCGAGAGCCCGATGACAGGGCGAGGGGAGTTGTTTGATCAAGAAGTCGTGGTAAACGAGATTGTGGTTCCAGAGCTGAGGCCCAAACGCCGAGATGCGATCGAAATCCGCGCGATACAGGCGGGCCAGCTCATCCATCGCCGTAGCTTCTCCTCAAACCGTCGTCCGAAGTGGGACTCTCATCGACTCCGGGTTGTTCAAGACTCCATCGGCTGAGCTAGGTTCGGGACGTGGATCCAACACCGTTTGCTGACGCCAATGAGCTTCTGGCCGGGTTGCTCGGCCAGATGAAGAGCATCCTGGGACGCAAACTCATCGGCCTCTATCTCTTTGGATCACTCACGACCGGCGACTTCGACCCCGGTGTAAGCGATGTCGATCTACTGGCAGTCACTTCGACAGAGATCGACCCGTCGGAGTTCGAAGCCCTGAGCGCCATGCACGGGAACTGCGCGCACGACAACCCCGACTGGGAAGATCGCGTCGAGGTTCTCTACAAGTCGGTCGAAGGACTGCGAACCTTCCGCTCTCGAACCAGCCCGATCACCGCCATCAGTCCGGGTGAGGAGTTCCACTTGAAGTCGTCCGGTCCGGACTACCTGATGAACTGGTATCTGGTGCGCGAGCAGGGTATAGCGCTCTTTGGACCTCCTCCGGGATCATTGATCGAGCCCATTGCAAGAGAGGAGTTCATCGACGCGGTTCGGAAGTACGCAATCGCCTTCGCGGATCGGGTGCGAGATGCGATCCCGCGCAAAGAGCAGGCCTACACGATCTTGACACTGTGCAGGGCGCTGTATGCGCACACTCTGGGAGAACACGTCTCCAAGAGGCGTGCGGCGGCCTGGGCGTCCGAGGAGATACCCGAATACTCCGAGTTGATCCAACGCGCCCTCACCTGGCGAGACGCCTGGAGAGAAGAACCGGTCGAGCACGCGGCGACGCTTCCCGAGACCGTGGCCTTTGTCGATCTGGTGATCGCTCGGATCAACGCATGACGACGCAGCCCGATGTGCCGCTAACCGATCAACCGACCTCGAAGCGGTGGATGGAGTTTTCGAGTCGTTCTGCCATCCGCCTCAGTTCGTCCGCCGAAGCCTTGGCCTGGTCCGCCCCGTCAGATGTCTGCTTGGCGATCTCTGCCACCGCCTGAACCGAACCCGAGATCGACTGACTGCCCGCCGCGGTGAGCTGGATGTTTCTACCAATCTCCTCCGAGGCGATCGTCTGTTCATCGATCGCAGCCGCCACGAAGCTGGCGTTCTTCGAAAGAGCGGCGATGGACTCTCGAATTCCCGTGAGCGCTTCCTTGACCTGGCCGGAGTTCTGTCGGATGTCGCCGATCGTACTGGTGATGCCTTCGGTGGCCTCAGAAGTCTGTTGGGCGAGTTCTTTGACCTCGTTGGCTACGACCGCAAATCCCCGACCCGCTTCCCCCGCACCGGCGGCCTCGATCGTCGCATTCAAGGCCAGCAGTTTGGTCTGACTCGCGATCGTGATGATGGCCTTGGTCACCTCACCGATCTCCTCGTTGCTCTGCCAGAGCAGACCAAAGGTCTGATCCGCGCTCTCGACAGCGGCTTCGACGCTCCTCGAAAGAGTGGCGGTCTCGCCGCAACTATCGGCAATCTGCCCGATCGTAAGACTCATCTCTTCGGCCGCGCTGGCAGATGAGGAAATCGAATCCGACATCTCTCTCACCGAATTCGAGAGCGAGTTGCTGCGCGAGAACGTCTCGGTGGAATTGTCCACCATTGCCTGACTTACGCCGTCAATCGACTCCGAAGTGCCCTGTAGTGCCTTGGCGTTGTCCGCGATGGAACGAATGCTCTGCTGCATATCGGTCAGCAGCTTGTGCAGACCGACGGCCATTCGCCCCAGGGCGTCCCCGCTGGAGAGATCACTCTCGTCGAATTCTTGGTTCAGGTTTCCGGTGCTTGCAGCATCTACGGTCTCGAGCATTCGATCGACCCTGGCACTCAGTTCCTCCGCGCTCTCCCGTTCGCGCTTCGATGCCTCCTCGATCTCGGTCAGAGCTGCGCGCATCTTCGAGATTGCCGCGTTGAGAGCAGTGGCCATACGACCAATCTCGTCTTCTCCTGCGTAATCGAGGCGTTGTGAGAGATCTCCCGCGGCCACGGCCTCCAGAACGTTCATGGTCTGTCCCAGAGGCTCGATCAGAGATCGTTTGATTCCAACAAGGGCAAACATCAGACCCGACCCCAGAACCAGAAGACCCAGGAGTCCACTCCACATCAACTGGCTTGTCTTGGCTTCGGCTGCATCGTCGAGCATCGTTCGCTCGTGCTCGCCTCTACGAGCCACCGCATTGGCCTGGGCGGTCTCGATGCGATTCAGAAGCAGCCCAATCTCCAATTCCCCGAGCTTCTCGCCGGAGGCGACGATGTCCAGGGAAACCCGATGGAGACCCGGTTGTGGCGGCTTGCCGACGATGATCTCACCGGCCGCATCCCGGATCACGACGGATGCGATATCCGGATCTTCACCAGCCGCCACGACGTACTGTTCGAGAACCGAGTAGTCGAAGTTCTGGATCGGCTCCTGGGCGATCATTCCCAGCAGCTCGGCCAGCGAGGTTGCCTTGCGCTGCAAGCCCTCGGTCAGGAGCTTCTCCTGGACGTCACCTTCGCGTTCGAGCAGTCCCTGAGCAGCCGAGAGTTGCTTCTTCTGGGCACTCGACGACAAGATCATCGAGACGACTAACGTCGTGCCGACGGCAAAAACAAAACAGGCCGCAAAGAGCCCGAGCATTCGCGCCAGTAGACTCGAGCGGATAGCGTTCACATCGTTTCCAATCTGCAACTGGAATCTCTGAGGCTGTTGGCCGGACTGATCCCATGCTCCTTCCGTCCGTATGTCAATCGTGCCTATCATGGTTAGTGCGGTAGTCGACTTTGAGAAGTTTAGGCACGGATTCGCTTCGCTAGGTGCACTCTGCCCATCTCGACCGAGAAACGATCAGGCCCAGGACCGTGAAGGAGGCTGTTGTCAGGCAGGGCAGACTAGACCAGTACGTGACCGCGCAGGTCCTTGAAGGAACCCTGGCTACGGTCTGCGAATCCCCGACCGGATCCACTTCGAACAGAGACTGGGGCATACTCGGAATTCAGTCCCATCACGAGTCCAGGCGAGAACACCGTCGATCCCTTCGGACACCGATCGCGTCGCTGAAAAAGGAAACTGGCCATGAGTCTCGAATCCCATCTCGAAGCCCTGAGCACTCAATTGATCGAGTGGTCGGGAAAACGCGGAGTCGTGGGTGCAGCACTCGCGGTGGGTCGGGGAGATGAACTCTTCGAGGCCGCGGCCGGTGTCGTGAATCGCAACACCGGAGTCCAGGCAACTCCCGATTCCGTTTTTCAGATTGGATCGATCACGAAACTCTTTACCACTACGTTGATCATGCAACTCGTGGACGACGGACTGGTGGAACTCGAAGCCCCCGTACAGAGTGTCTTGCCCGAGTTCCAGGTCGCGGATGAAAAATCCAGTAAAGAGATCACTCTGGCCCAGCTACTGAGCCACACCAGTGGGATGGATGGCGACTACTTCCTGGATACCGGTCCGGGTGACGACTGCGTGGAGCGTTACGTCCTCGCTTGCTCTGCGCTTCCGCAGCTGCACCGGCCCGGCCAGAAGCTCTCCTATTGCAACGCCGGTTTCGTCATCGCCGGACGCATTGTCGAGAAACTCCGAGGCAAACCCTGGCATAGCGTACTCACCGAACAGATTCTCTGGCCCCTGGGTCTGTTTGCCATGGGAACCGAGCCGGAGCAGGCCATCCTGCATCGAGCGGCTGTCGGGCATATTGCACTCGGCGAGAGCGGCGAAGCGTCCGTGATCCCGATCTGGCGCCTGTCTCGCTCCAACGGTCCGGCGGGAGCGACGCCGTTTGCGCGCGCGCGAGACCTGATCCCGTTCTCCCAACTGCACCTGAAGGGGGGGCTGGCACCCGATGGAAGTCGCTTGCTCTCCGCCAAATCCGTCGCCGCGATGCAGGAACGCCGCTTCGAGATGCCTCCGCACGCCATGACCGACGGCCAGGGTCTGGGCTGGATGCAATTCGACTGGAGCGGTCAGCGCGTGATCGGCCACGACGGTGGCACGATCGGACAGGCTTCATTCCTGCGCATTCATCCCGAGAGCGGCACGATCGTCTCTCTGCTGACGACGGGTGGAGAGGCGAGCGCTCTGTACCGCGACGTCTTCCAGGAGGTACTGGGGGAGCTTTGCGGAGTATCGCTTCCGGCCTTGCCCGAGGAATCTCCAACGCTGGAGATTCCTCTCTCCGCTTTCGTAGGGCGCTACGAACGACTATCTACAGGTTACGAGGTCCGCCTCGAAGAGGGTGGCCTCGTAGTCAGTGCCAGCGGCCTCAAACCACCGTTGAGTCTGCTCCCCGCTGCGCGGACCAGACTGCGCGCCATCTCGCGAGATACCTTCGTTGCGGAAACGCCCAGTGGTCTGGTGCGTTCGCCCGTGATCTTCAGTGAGTTCGATGCCGAAGGTCGGCCCGGATACCTGGAAGTCGGTCTGCGCGCCGCACCCCGTACCGGAACAGAGAGGGCGATCCCCTGAAGCGCATGTTCCTGGCCCTGTTGTCGACTGAGAGCAAGCGGATCCTCGTGATAAAGTCGACACAGCACTTCGCAGAAAGGCACCCGCCGTGAAACAGATCCAGGAACCGGCCCGCCAGACACCCGTTCTGGCCGAGACAGACGTGTTGGTGGTAGGCGGCGGTCCCGGCGGGCTCGCCGCCGCGCTTGGCGCCGCACGACAGGGCGCACGAGTCATGCTAGTCGAGCGTTACGGCTGTTTCGGAGGCGTCATTGCCCAGTCGATGGTGGGCACGATCGCCTGGTACCGGACCAGCGAAGAGACAGTCGATGCCGGTGGAATCGGTACCGAATTCGAGGAACGAGCCAAGGCCGCGAATGCCAGCCTCGAAGTGAACCACTATCAGGTGCTCGACACGGAGGTGTTCAAGCATCTTGCCGATCAAATGATCCTGGAGGCGGACATCACGCCCCTGCTCCACACCCAGATCGTGGACGTTATCCTGAACGGGAACGCGATCATCGGGGTGATCACCGAAAGCAAATCCGGCCGATCGGCCATCCTTGCGAAGCGCGTGATCGACGCGACCGGCGACGGAGATATTGCGGCGCGCGCAGGCGCACCGTTCCGCATCGATCCGAAGCAAGAGCTCGAAGGTGCGACCGTCAACTTCGGCTGTACCGGCATCGATCTCAAGGAGTTCATCACTTACACCCTGAAGAATCCGAGTTCAATCGCCGACTGGGGCGACGACTCCGGCCAGAAGGAAGCGGCGGAGTTCAGCACCTATCTGCGCGAGCCGTTCGACAAGGCCAAGGAAGCAGGAGAGATTCCCAAGGACGTGCGCATGGAAAGCTACTGGGGGAGCTTCACCGATGCGGGCGAAATCCCGAACATGAACGCCATTCACATGGCGGGCATCGATTCGACCGACGTCTGGGACCTGACACGAGGAGAGATCGAAGGACGCCAGCGCGTGATGTGGGCGGT
This sequence comes from bacterium, assembly GCA_024226335.1. Classification (NCBI taxonomy): domain Bacteria; species bacterium. Next base: position 11,409 of record JAAELY010000139.1, on the reverse strand, counting down.
GGAGGCGCTGAAGAAGTACACGCCCGGATTCGAGAACGCGCGCTTGCGCACGATCGGCGCTTCGATCGGCTGTCGCGAATCGCGCAAGATCATCGGTGACTACAATCTGACCGAGCACGACGTGCTCAATCAGGCGAAGTTCGAAGATTCGATCGGTATCTGTCCCGAATTTCTCGACGGAAACAAGATCGCCATCATGCCGTCGACAGGTCGCTACTTCCACATCCCTTACCGGATCACGATCCCGCAGAAAGTCGAGAACCTGCTCGTCGCCGGTCGCTGCGTCGCCGGTGACAAGGTCTCGCACGCCGCCACACGCCAGATGATGTGCTGCACGGTCACCGGTCAGGGCGCGGGTGTGGCCGCAGCCCTTTCATTGGAGGCGGGCGTCACGCCTCGTCAGGTCGATATCGCTCGCGTACAGGAAGGACTGGAAAAGCAGGGAGTGCGGCTCTCGTAGTCGGGTTCCGCTTCTTGAACAATCGCTTGCCAGCCATCATGGGGACGGGCAGTATCGAGCCATGAGTGAGCGTGAAGCCGCAATTCAACAGGCGATGCTCGCCTCCGACGCCTATATGAAGGCGTGGAACGCGCGCGATCAGGAAGGCATGGCAGATGCCTGTAACTTCCCTCATGTGCGCATCGCCAGCGGGCAAGTGCGAATCTGGCCGGCGCGTGCCGACTCGATCGTCCCCGGCCTTTTCGACTACATGGTCGAGCAGGGCTGGCATCACAGCGAATGGGGCCATCGAAAGGTGGTGCACGCAGGCACAGACAAGGTGCACCTCGACGTAGAATTCAATCGCTACCGGGCGGATGGATCGACGATCGGCGTCTATCCGTCTCTGTGGGTGATGACTCTCCAGGACGGCAAGTGGGGGATTCAAGCTCGTTCGAGTTACGCAGCCTGAACGGGAACACGGAGGATGCGAAGTGTCTGAACACACCATCACGACGATCGAACAGCTTCGCGCCCTTATCGGCGATGCAATTCCCGCTGTCGGCTTGAAGGTTCTGGAAGCTCTCGACGAGCAGATGAACGAGTTCATCCGCTGTTCGCCGATGCTCCTGCTCTCCACCGCTGACGCCAACGGACACCAGCAGGTTTCTCCCAAGGGCGATGGTCCGGGTTTCACGGAAATCGCCGATGAGCACACCCTGCTGATTCCGAGTCGCGTCGGGAACCGACTTGCATACGGTCTTTCAGGCGTCATCGAGAACCCGCAGGTCGGATTGATCTTCATCCGTCCGGGGACTTCAGAAACCCTGCGGGTCAACGGTACGGCGGTTCTTTCCACTGAACCCGAACTACTGGAGCGCCTTTCTGCACGAGGGAAACCCGCCGAAATCATCATCCGCGTGAAGGTGCGAGAGTGCTTCTTTCACTGCGCCAAGGCCTTCCTCCGCTCGCGACTCTGGGATCCGGATACCTGGAGCGAACCCCAGAGGATCAGCTTCGGACGTCAGATCGCGCCGCGTCTGAACCTGGATGCCGAGGCCGCGGCGAAGATCGACGCCGGGGTCGAGAGCGGTTACCAGGAGAGCGAACTCTGATCTTTGCCCGACCTTGACATCTCCCGGCCGTTCAGGCTTACTTACAAGATTGTTAGTATCTTCTGAGGCGAATCTGGGAGGAATCGAGATGGGATCCCGCAACAAACTGCGACCGCGCGAGGCGATGGCGGCGCTGCGACGTTTAATGGCCGACCCGGACGACACCAGTCAGGCTTTCGAGGCGATCAGCGCCCTGTCCGGTGATTCGAGCGGGCGCATGTACCGACGCTTCCGCCGCACAGCCAACGGTGCCCGCTTGCTGAGCGAGAAACCGCAACTCTTCGACGCGCTCAAGGACATCGATCGGCTCCTGAGCATGCCAGCGGGTTCGCTCGGGCAGGCGATCGGCGAGTACTTCAGCGTCGAGGAACTCAGCGCTCAGGGATTGGCGGCCGCCAGTGAATCGGTCTCCGGCGAGGCGGATTCCGACAAGATCTCGGAAGACGAGCGCTTCCTGATGATGCGATTGCGGGACCAGCACGACATCTTCCACGTGCTCACCGGCTATGGCCGGGACGTGTTTGGCGAACTGGCCGTGCTCGCCTTCACCGCTGTGCAGACGCGCAACCTGGGTGTGGCTTTCATTCCGGTCTACCTGCTCTTCCGCGCGGGATTTCGCTCCGACCTGGGGCGGCTGGTTCGGCAGGGTTTCCGGCGCGGCTGGCGCGCAACATGGGTCGTAGACGAAGAGTGGGAGCGCCTTCTCGAACAACCCCTCGACGAACTGCGCGAGCGTTTCAGGATCGGTCCACCGCCGAGCTACGAACAAGAGCGTTCCGCCGGTGCGCCGGAGTTGGCAGCCAGCGCCTGATCCGCAAACTCATCGATCCGTACGGACCAGGGTGGACACCATCTCGCCCATGCGTAGCTTCACCTGCTCGCGAAACCCGTCGGTCTCGGCTTCACCGACATCGGCGAGGAGCCTAATAAAGGGTTCGAGAGCAACATACCCGAGTTGAGTGGCGATGAGCAGGCCGATTCTCGCCTTGAAGTCGAGATCGTCATTCGCTGCTCCGGCCCGAGTGCGCATGGCTTCGAGGGCGCGTCGGGGCACCGAGATGCCTTCGTCGATTTCGACGCGTGCGAGTTCGAGATCCCCTTCGATCACCGCGCGAACGATGGCGCGCCAGTAACGAGTGTCCTCTGCGAGCGATAGAGCGGGCGGGATCGCCTCACCCGCGGAGCGCTCGAGCGAATTGGACCAGTGCTCGGCAGCAAGTGCCGACATCGCGGCCTTGAGCAGACCGCGCTTCCCCCCGAAGTAGTGATGGATCTGGCCGTGGTTGACTCCGGCACGCTCGGCCAGGCTGCGCGTCGACAACGCCCGCGGACCCACTTCGGCGAGTCCGTTGCACGCGGCCTCGACGAGCGCTTCTTTGACCGATTCGCTTCCGCGTGTCGGAACGGCGTCGCTCACTCGGAATCCGGACCCGCCGCCAGTAGCGCGTGCCCCCAGAGATCGAGGGTCTCATTGGATACGACGATGTGCTGGCCCGAACCAATGAGTTCGCGGAAGCTGCGCTGGATGGGACTGTCCAGATGCAATGCACCCGCGCCCGCATAAGGGAACAGACGCATGGCAGCCTGGCTGACACTCTCCTGGGCCCAACCAATCGCCGCGCTCATCCGGGCCAGGTTGAAGGCATCGAGCGGCCCATCGCTGCGCTCGGCCAGCTCGATTGCACGATCGAGTTCGCTCTTCGCATAGGCACGGGTGGCGCGAAGCGTGGTATCGGTTCTCCCGAGTTCCATCTGGAAAGCGCCGCGATCGCCGATGGTGTTCAAATCGAGCAGACGCTTCTTCTTGCGGGCGAGCTGCGTAACCTCGTCGGTCAGGCGCTGGGCAACACCTAACGAGAAGCCGATGTGCTCGCCGCTGATGTAGCCGCGATAGCCTAGCTTCACGTACTGGGCGCCCCCCCGTTGTTGAACTGTCGGATCCGCCGTCAACTCTTGCGGGACGAAGACATCGTCCACGCTGATGTCGACGCTGCCGGTTCCCTGTAGCGCGGTCACGTGCCAGTCGTCGTGGAGTTCAACCTGGTCGCGAGGCAGGAGTACGTAGCGGGCGCCGGCCGGCTCGTCGCAGATCGTCGCCAACAACACCCAGTCGGCGATGTGTACGCCGCTCCCGTAAGCCCAGCGACCCGAGACCCGGAAACCGCCATCGACGGCCCGGCTCTTGCCGCTAGGTGCCGATACGCCTGCAAACAACGGACTGTCCTCGGCGAAGACCTGAGCGAGACCGGCCTCGGGCAGCGTAGCTCCGACCATTCCCCCGACCCCGTTCTGCACGAAGGCGAGCCAGCCCGCGGTCGGGTTCAGATAGGCGATGCGTGCGAAGTAATCGACCTGCGCGGCCGGCGAGATCTCGTAACCACCGACCACCCGAGGCACCTTGGCCATGGGCAGGCGAGCCTTCTTGACCAGTACGGCAAGAGCGTCTGGAGCCCGGCGCAGGATCTCGGCCTCTCGCGCCAGCGCTTCCAGGTCCGGGGCAATCTTGTCGAGGGCCTCGAAGAGTTCAGGTGCGGAGGTGGATTCGGGCATGGGGGAAATCTCGTAGGCTGTAGTTGGATACCCGGTCTGCGTGACCGGAGCGAGCTTGGTTCTCCAATCTAGCCATATGACTAGTAAACGCAATTCGGGCATGTGGTTCATCGCCGCCCGATCGAGACGGAATCAGGCGAACGGGTAGCGCTGCCTCAGGTACCAGGTGCCCTCGCTCTTCTCGTAGAGGCGGACTTCCTCGGCTCGTGCCCGGATGGGCAGATCCGCTGCGACTTCAACCAGGAGTTCGCGTTCGATACGACTCAGCTGATCCACGGGGTGACCCTCCGCGGCCGTAACGTGCATGACCGGTTCCGAGAACGGAGAGGGGGGATCCGGGTAGAGCGCGGTCAGCTCCAGAGCCAACTCCCGAAATCTCTGGGCGGGATCCGGGACCAGATAGATCACACCTGCACCTTCAAAACGCTCGGTCGCGGATAGTTCGAAATCAAACCCGCGAACGCGACCCGCCCAGTCCGACAAGCCTTCGGTGTCCAGAAGATGGAGCGGCGGCAGCGGAACCCGGAGAGTGACGTGCGCGGGCAAGCTGACCGCCGGCGTGAGGATGTGTCGCGCCCTGAAGGCGGCCAGGCTCTGCGGTTCGACGTCGAGCGGGACGATCAGGGCGCACTTGTCTGCTGGCACCATGCGCCACCTTACCCCGGAGCCATCCTTCAGGTCACAGCCAAGCCCGCGAAAGCCCGTAGACGCCCGGGAGATCCGGTGCTGATTCTTCTCAGCTTGCCTGCGTGTGCAGTCGATCACTGCAAACAGGCGGCGGAGAGCCGACATAACCAGGGAGGATTCGCCATGAATCCGAGAATGCGACCGGAACAGGCCATCCGATTCGACCCGGACAAAGGCCAGCACGCGTACATCTCGACGAAACTCGACAGTTCCGAGTTCTGCCCCAACATCCGGGGAGAGATCATCGACGAGTCTCGTACGGGCTGCGGGGTCGTCGTCTACAACAGCGATGAAGCGAATGACCTGCAACCGGGTCATCATTGCATCGCTCAGGTAGGCAAACTGGAGCCGGTGGAAGCCACCATCGTCTGGCGCAAGATCGAGGGCGACGAAACCGCGGTGCGCCTGGGCTTGAAGTACGAGGAATAGCAGGCTCTTCGACTTGATCCGGTAAGACGCGATCCGCGCTTCCCGAGATCCATTCGACAATCTCCCGGGTTTCCCAGCCGGCCTTCTCGATGGGTTAGGATCGCCTCTCGTCTATCTGACGAGAATCCCGGGAGGCAATCGAATTGAGCTTCGACATCGTCATTCGCAATGGCAACGTGATCGATGGGACCGGGAGTGCACCCGTTCGGGCTGACGTGGGAATTCGCGCCGATCGGATCGCGGCCATCGGCGAGATCGGCGAGCGGGGCACACGCGAGATCGACGCGGATGGCTGCCTGGTCACGCCTGGGTTCGTCGATATCCACGCGCACCTCGACGCACAGATTTTCTGGGATGGGCTCGCGACCAGCGCCTGCTGGCACGGCATAACATCCGTCGTCATGGGCAATTGCGGAGTAACCTTCGCACCCTGCCACACGGAGGACCGCGATACGCTCGCGCACCTGATGGAGTCGGTAGAGGACATCCCCGCAGCCGACATCAATGCGGGAATGAATTGGAGCTGGGAAACCTTCGGCGAATACCTGGATGCGCTGGAGAACCTCCCACTTGGCATCAATGTCGGTGGCATGGTCGGACATTGCGCAGTGCGCTTCTGGGTCATGGGTACGCGGGCGTTGAGTCAGAAAGTCGCAAGTAAAGAAGACATCCTCGGCATGCAGAAGATCGTCGCAGAAGCGATGTCACGCGGCGCTCTGGGGTTTTCCACGTCGAGGACGCACGTGCATCGAACACCCGAAGGAGAACCGGTCCCCGGCACGTTTGCGAATATGGACGAGCTGATGGGGATCGCGCGCACGATGGCCGAGTACGGAACACCCGTATTCGAGTCCGTTCCGCACCTGGACAGCACGGACCCGGAAGTTCACCGCGCGGAAATCCAGATGATGGACGATATTGCCCGGGAAACCGGACTACCGGTGACCTTCTCCTATATTCACACCCGCGGAAATACTGAAGGCTGGCGAGATGCCTTTGCCATGCTCGATGCTTCGGCAAGTCGCGGAACCGAACTCTACGGGCAGACCCAGGTTCGCTCGCTCGGAATGCTATTTGGGCTGGTGAACAACACGCCCTGGGACCGCGCGGGCCCGGCCTGGGCCGATCTCAAGAGTCAAGATCTCGAACAGAGGCTGGCGAGTATTCGCGATCCACAGACGCGAAAGCGACTCGTCGACGAAGCCCCATCGGCAGGCGTCCCGGAGGGTCTCCTGCACGTGATCTACAAGCAGCGAGTCGAAAACGGCGACGCGCGCTACGATGTGCATCCCGAAGACAGCCTGGCCAGTGAAGCCGAACGCCGGGGTGTGTCCGCGGTCGAGGCATTCTTCGACATTTCCGACGAGAGCGACGGGCGCGCGATCTTCCTGTTCCCGATCGGCAACCACGACTTCGAGGTCATCGGCAAGATGCTCTCGCATCCGCGCATGCTCCTCGGCCTGGCAGACTCGGGGGCGCACTGCGGCCAGATCATGGACGCCAGCCTCCCTACCTATTTGCTGAGTTACTGGGTGCGGGAGCGCGAACTCTTTCCGGTGGAGCGTGCCATCGAAAAGCTGACTTCCGAGCCCGCGGCCTTCTTCGGGATCGAAGATCGGGGCGTCTTGCGCGAAGGAGCCTTCGCCGACCTGAACATCATCGACTTCGATCGATTGAAGGTGCTGCCACCGGAGTTCGTCCACGATCTCCCGGGCGGAAGCGGCCGCTTCATCCAGAAGGCCGAGGGCTTCAGGGCGACCCTGGTCAACGGCGAGGTATTCCTCGAGGAAGGCAAGCACTCCGGCACGAGTTCCGGTCGGGTGCTGCGGCGCTGATCGAAGAGCCGGGAATCGTTCAGGGTTCGATGACGACGCCGCGTGCGACCACGAGTGAAGGCTTTGCCAGTACGGTCAGATCATCGATCGGGTTGCCGTCCAGCACGACGAAGTCCGCGTACTTCCCCGCCTCGACACTTCCTGTGATCTCATCTACACCGATGCTCTCTGCGGTTCCGAGCGTACCGATGTGGATCGCCTCTGCGTTCGAAATTCCGCCGTGGGCGACCAGGTACTTCATCTCCTTCCAGACGTGGGAGTGCAGTACGAGCCCGGCATCGGTGCCAACCCCAATCTTGATACCCCCGGCAACCGCTCTCTTGTAACCGCTGATCATCGCCTTTTTCACCTGGGACCCGTTCTGGAACATGATATAGGCGGCGGGATTTTCGCGAACCGCGTCCGTCAACTCGAGTCCGCCGGAGATGACGGACAGCGTGGGATGGAGTGTCGTGTAACCTCGCAGTGAGCGCGGATTGTTCTTGAACAACGCGATGGCTTCATCGTCGAGCTCCGCACCGTGCTCGATGTTGTCGACGCCGGCCCGCAACGCCTCCTTCACACCGGCCGCACTCTCCGCATGAGACGTCACCAGGATTCGCTTTCGATGGGCCTCCTCCACGACAGCGGAGATCTCCTCCGGGGTCATCTGGAGCTCACCCGCTTCACCGAGACGCCTCGAATCGGAAACGCCACCGGTACTCGCGATCTTGATCACATCGACTCCGTGGCGCAGGGAAGCACGAACCGCGCGCCGAGCCTCGTCGGGGCTGTCGATGATCAGGCCGATCTGGTGGGCGTGCCCCCCGGTCACGCATAACAGCGGACCGGATACCAGCAAGCGCGGACCAATCGTACGACCGCTCTCCAGCCGCTTGCGAACAGCCACGTCGTAGTAGTGCGGGTCCCCCACGGAACGAAGCGTCGTCACACCGGCTCTGACTGCATCTCGGGTGTTTCGCTCCATGACAAAGACGACGATGCGCTTACCGGGATAGGTACCGAGAAACGAGACCAGTGTGTCGAGCAGCCAGGCCGGGATAGCGAAGCTGTTCATGTCCATCGAGACGTCGGGATCGCGACCGCGCATCAACAGGTGACCGTGGGCGTTGATCAAGCCTGGCATGAGGGTCTTTCCCTCGAGATCAACGGTCTCGAAATCATCCGGGATCTGAATGGAGTCGGCGCTTCCCACGGCGACGATCTTTCCCTCGGAATCGACCAGGATGGTCCCCCGTTCGATCACATCGGCATCGCGTTGGCCCGTGATGATCGTCGCATTCGCGAACGCGCGATCGACGCTGACGATCTGCGCGTAGTCACCGCGATCGAGCAGGACGTGTGCGTAGAGGATCAAGAACAGGAACAGCGGTACGCGAATCCACGCGCGGCCCAGGAGCGGGAGTTTCGCCAGGATACGACGCGTCAAAGGTACGAAGAGAAGCATCGCAGCGGCGAAAAACACCACGGAGAGAGTCGAGACGTACCGCGCCAATACCACGAGAAAGACGAAATGGACGAGCGAGAGGCTTCCCAGCAACGAATAGAGAAACGCAATCGCGGAACCAGAAACGGTGCGGGGTTTCGAAGAATCACTCATGGTGTCAGAACTCCAGGTTGATCGTGACGGGTTCGAATATCGTGGGCGGGTCCATCACCAGCGATGTGCGAACTCTTCGGCCCAGCCGATCAGGTCGTCGATCTCGATGATCCGGTCGTCGACGCGGATGCGTCCCTTCCAGCGGCCGAAACAGCAAATCCCTCCACTCGCGATGACGCCAAAATTCTGATTCTTGCGGTGCAGAACGAGCGGATGGAGCACCAGATCGAGCACGTCGCTGTGTTTGGATTGGACATGCCACGGCTTCATCCAGTCGCCGGTATCGTAGCTCCAATGCAGATCCTCCATGATCTTGTGGAGCTTTCCGTTCAGGAGGATCCCATTTTCGTTTGCCCCGGTTCCCGTGGTCCATTTGGCTCCCATATTGACGCCGATCGCATCCTCCCCCTGGATGCCGGTACAGACGGCCCAGTTCCAGAAGGAGCGATAAGGCCAGATTCCCCGACCGAAATCCTGAACGGCGTGGCAGGTATCGGGTTTCATTTCGAAACGACGATCTCCGATGCGGATCTCTCCCTCACATGGAAGTGTGTTGTGCTTCGAGTTCAGCTGGAAGCGACGGTCACTCCACGGGACCACGATATTGAGGCTCTCGTGTCCGGCGGGCTTGTGGACCGTGAAGTCAGCACGGATCGGCTTGCCTCCACCGGCCGGGCTTTCGATTCGAACCGTGGCGTCCCCGCTGTCATTCTGGTTCTCGTACTCGATCCCCCCGCCGGAAAACCTCACCGACTGCTCGACGTGCTCGGGCATCGGGACACTGCCCGGGAGTTTGAACGCTGTGTGGCCTTCACTCACTCCGGTATCGAAATCGATGAACGACACCGAGCAGAAAGCCGCGTAGTCGATATTGGCGATCGTCGCGGAGAGCACGAATTCCGGACTGATCCAGTTCCAGAAGTTCCACTTCTTCTTCCGGGGCCAGGTCCCATACAGATTCGCTCGCACGATCGGAAACCTGGACCAGCCCACGGCCTCCGGACGCAGGTGCCCCCGGGGATCGCAGAGATCGACGGGGGCATGGATCTCGCGCTCGAGATAGGCCGGGACATAGCTCCCCGTCTCCATCTTCGCGCTCACGATCGGCATGTAGTCTGGAAGATGAGTCATTCGGCTCTCCTCAGTTCAGCTCCAGCAGAAGGCAGATGATAGTGCCTGCGGTGCGGCCCAACCGATCGGTAGCAGGCCGCAGTTCCGGCTCTATGAGAAGCTCCTCTCCCAGAGGTCGACAGCCGCGACGATCCCGGCGCCGGAGATGAGAATCCACGAACCCGAGTTGCGAAAACCGTTTTCGGGGTGTCGGTGGAAATACAGGTGAGCGACGAAGTGAGCCATGAGGAAGACGTCGAAGCCCGCCGCCACCACACCTTGATGGTTTCCGGTCAGTCCCCAGAGAACGATTGCGAACAGGGGCACGTGTCCGAAGACGAACACTCTCCGAGCGAGATCGTCCGCCAATTGCGATAGACCCGGGAGAATCCGCCACTCCCTGGCCGCGATCGCATCGATTTCGTGGGTCAGGATCAGGCTCAACCCGAGAATGAGAGTCCAACTCATCACTGGCTCCCATCATACCTTCCAGCGAGCGATTTTCGTTGATGAGAGTCTTTCACCGGATACGCAGAAATGAGTAGGATTTCGGCGACGATTCCGCTAAACCCCTACACATGAGTGAGCACACGGACGTGCAGGACAACTGGCTACAGTGGTTGCATTCATTGGTCGAGTCGATGCCGACTCCGGCAATGGTCTTTACCACTCCGCCGCGGCTAGATCCCAAGCTTCCGTTGAAAGGCGCCAACGAAGCCCTGGCCAGGGTGCTCGGACGCTCGCTGGATGAGCTGCGTGGACTCACGATCCCAGACATCAGCGACCCTGAGGATGCTGCGCGAGATGCCGCTCTCTTTCTGGACTTGCTGGCCCAAAAGAGAACTCAATACACGATCGAGAAACGCTTTCTCCACGCTTCGGGAGCCTTTTTCCCCTGTTTTCTGACCGTCTGGAAAGTGCATCACGCTGACGACCGGGTTACCTGCATGGCTACGGTGACCGACATCAGCGACGTGAAGAAGCTGGAAGAGGCAAAGCGCAGCTCCGAGCACTTCGTATCGGCGACGCCCGATCACATCTCCTTTCTGGGATTGGATTACCGCTACGTGGCCATCAATGACAGCTACTTGCGAGCTCACGAGATGACTCGCGAGGAGATCGTGGGCCATACGATCGCTGAGTTGCTCGGTTCCGATACTTTCAACGACCTGATCAAGAGCAATATCGATCGGTGTTTCAACGGCGAGGCAATCAACTACGAAGCGTGGTTCAACTTCCCGGCTGAGAATCGGCGCTGCATGACCGTCACCTATGTCCCCAGCAGGGATACGGACGGGAAGATCGTGGGCGCCCTCGTGAGTTCTCGCGACATCACCGAGATCCGCAACCTCCAGACCGATCTCGCCAGATTCCAGAAGCTCGAAGCCATCGGGCGACTTTCCTGCACCGTGGCCCATGACTTCAACAATCTGCTGATGGTCATCAGCGGAGCGACTGAGCTGGCCCGGGTGGGGGCGAGCAAGGGGAAAGTTGTGGTCCGAAGAATGTACCTGGCACGGGGTGTGCGTAGTGACCGGGAATGCCCGAACTCCCGACTTGTCCAAAGCCACCCTTCTGCCCCAACCCAGAGTGTGATTTCCACCGAACTTCGCAGGGTTGGAAGTTCATCAAGAAAGGCTTCTT
>JAAELY010000138.1 GCA_024226335.1 bacterium | reverse complement strand
CGCGCTCCGCGTCCGTCAGCGTCACCGCTGCGCGTGGTCGTCCTCTCTGCCCCATCGTCTGCCCTCCATTCTACTCTGGGAAGACCGACTCCTGAACACTTCAATTAATTCGAGATGGAACTTCTGAAACAGGACACTAGGGAACCCCTGCACAGGGAGGCTTCTCGCTCGAATCCTCCCTGTGCAGAGATTCCCTATATGCTGATCTCGGCCGGTCCGGTCGAGGTGACGCCGCCGCTCTGTGCTGAAAGGGGTTGCGAACTCATCGTGCGCTCCGTCTCGATACCCCTCGCAAGCTCAGCGAGGCGAGCACTGCGAGCAGTAGTGCGATCGCGAACCATGGCGATTTCGGGAACGTGGGCACAGGGAGGGCGGCCGGGGGCTTTTCGATGCGGAAGTGGTCCCGAATGGCGCCCAGTTTGTCGATGAAGATGGCGTCGAGCGTGGATCCGTCCACGTCGATCAGCATGGAGCCTTCGAAGCTCAGCCAGTAGGACATCACGGGATGTTGGCTGACGCCGTTGTTCTTGGATGAGCTTCCCACTACTGCGTAGACCGTGCCTTCGTGCGATGCGGAGCCCAGGGTTGCCTTTTGGTAGGCGCTACCGCTATTGGGATCGCCATCGCCGCCGTCGACGAAGCACTCTCCGAGCCCGCATTCCGAAGACAGGCCATAGTGGCCATCAATCAATACGGAGCGTTCGTAGGAGTGGCTATGCCCGGTGAGTTGCAGGTCGACTCCCCAGGCTTCGATCAGAGGATTGAAGTTCTGTCTCATTTCGAACAACGAGATTTCACCCGAATTGTCGGAGTCGTGGGAGCCCTTCGTATACGGCGGGTGGTGCCAGAAGATGATCGTGAAGTCCTGATCGTTGGCCATCAGGTCCAGTTCGAGCCAGTTGTACATGGGCCCGCCAACCGTGAGATTGGTTCCCTGGGTGGCGGAATCGATACTGATGAAATGGACGTTGCCGTGGTCGAAGGAGTAGTAGGCCTCGGTGCCACTGGCGACACCGCCGGCCTGGCCGCCGGTCGGCATCGTGTAGGAATCGTAATAGGGTCCGCTCTGGCTCGCCGAACTCGAGGCGCCGAGTTCGTGATTTCCAAGCGTGGGAAACAGCGGGGTGTTGCGCATGACTTCGGGATAGACGTCGAAGAACCCGTCGGTGAACTGGGTATCCGTTCCGCTGGGGTAGGCGTTGTCGCCGAGAATCAACCAGACGTCGGCAAGATTCGAACCGGCGTGGTTCAGGTACTTGTTTTTTACCGCATTTGCGTCGGTGCAGCCCGTACTGCTGACGGCGCACTGTCCGGAATCCCCGATCACCCAGATGCGAATCGGTTCGCGTGTGCCTTTGAGTGGTGAGGTCTTGAAGAAGTGATTGGTATCGCCTCCCGCAAGAGTCAGGGTGCTGGTTCCCACCGAGTAGAACCAGGTGGTGCTCGGCGACAAGCCGGTGATTTCGACCTCATGCTCGGTCGTCGGGCCGGTTTCGCTCACGGTGTTGGTCAGGCTGAGATGTGAAGCGCCGTAGCGCACCACGCTTTCACTGGCGATATCGGTCCGCCAGCGTACGACCACGCTATCCGGTGTCGAAACCATCAAATACGGGCTTCGCTCGACGACCGGATCGGCCAGGGCTGGTGCGGAAAGCGAGGCGATTACCGCGGAAAGTCCGATGAGAAGCCATCGTGGCGTCATTTTCTGCCTATCCTTGCCGTGTTTGCCAGCGCTCGCAGACGAAGTCTCGTGATGGCGGGTACGCTCTGTCGCTGCGTCGGTAGCGCTGCGATCTCAGCGAGCGCACTCTCGTAAGCTTGCAGGGCCGCGCTGCTTCGGCCGGCGGCTTCGAGGATTTCGCCCTTGCGGACTCGCCAGGGAACCCGCACGGGAAAGTCTTGTGTTGCCGCGTCCAGGCGTCGGGTGGCGTCGTCGAAACGACCCATTCGCACTTCGATCTCGACCGCTGCGAGTACCAGAGTCAAGAGGGGGCCGATCTTGCGGATTCCTCGTTTCAATCCGCCGAGTGCCTCTTCCAGGTAGGCATCTCCGGCGTCGCTCAGCGTTTTCGCGCGTTCCAGATAGAGATCAGGTCGGGCCACCTGTTCGCGGGCGATGGCGCGCGAGAAATCTCGCGCGGCCTCTGCCGTTTTACCGAGAGCCGCTCGGGTGCGCGCGCGTGCGGCCAGCCCCGCCGGATTCTCCGGCTCCTTTTCCAGGAAACGGGTCAATGCGACTTCTGCTCGAGCGTTCCAACCGCGTTTTGACAGCAGCTGTCCGCGCAGGTAGTGCACCGTTGCCAGATCCGGATCGAGTTGCGCCGCGCGGTCGATATCGGCCCTCGCGGCTGCCCAGTCCTTGCGATCGAGATGCACCGCTGCACGATCCAGGTGTAGCCGAGCCTCCGCGGGGGCCGCGGCGATCAAATCTGTGTGGGCAGCGATCCGCTCGTCATGGCTGCCGTGTGCAATGCTCAGGGATGGAAGGAGCAGCCCGACCAGCAGCAAGATCACGATCTGTGGCATTGCGGATTCCCGTCGGTAGAAAGGCCTTTTCATGACTCCATGATGCTCCCTCGGTTCGACACCGAATTGCATTATAGGGCCGTTCCCAGGCATAGGACAAGAATCATGAACCTGAGAATCCGTCTCTTGCGACTCGCGGGCATCAGGGCGAGGCAAGCTGGGCCAGATGCTCGAGTTTATTGCGCTCGCCGATCACGACCAGGTGATCTCCGGCACATACCTGCAGTTCTTCGTCGGGCACGAGCTGGATGCGATCCTCGCCGCGCTTGAGCGCGACGATGCGCAGTCGCGTGATCTGGTTCTCGAGTGCGCGGATGGTCTGTCCGGCAAGCTCGCAGCCATCAGCGATCCGGATTTCTTCCAGATCTACCTCTTCGCCGAAACGCGGGCGGGCGATCTCCAGGAAGTCGACAACGGAAGGTCTGAGTACCGAAGTTGCCATGCGCAGACCGCCCAGTTGGTAGGCCGACGTTACGTGGTGTGCACCCGCGAGCCGCAAACGACGCAGCGCAGAGTCGGTTTCACCCCGCGCGTGAATCCGGATATTGGGGTTGCTCTCACGCGCGGAGAGGGTGATGAATACGTTGTCGGAGTCTGAACTCGTGGCCGCCACGATCTGCGAGGCACGGGAAATCCCGGCAGCTTCGAGCACATCGTCTGAAATTGCGGAGCCGATGACATAGGCTTCGCCGAGCTTGTCGAGATCTCGCCGGTGTTCTTCATTCTGCTCGATGATGACCATGTCGAACCCGTTGCGTTGCAGTTCTTCGGTGACGATGCGACCGAAGCGCCCGAAGCCGCATAGGATCACGTGGTTTTCGAGTCGCTCTATCTTCTTTTGCATGGCATCTCCCATGATCAACTCACGCAGGCTTACCTCGATCAAGGTCTGCGCAAGAAGTGTGAGCAGGTACAGAGCAGCGCCTACTGCAGTCACGATCAGGATGATTGTGAACAGACGACCTGCATTACTCAGTTCGCGCACCTCGCCGTAGCCTACGGTCGAGACGGTAATTACCGTCATGTACAGACCTTCAAACCAGGTCATGTCCTCGATCAGGACGAAACCCAGGCTTCCGAACACCGTAATCAGCAACAGGCCGCAGAACGCGATAAGTGTTGCTGCTCTCGGACTCATGTGGTCTTCAACCTCGTTCCCGCGGCGTCGCCTTGCCGCTCGAGCGCAATCGCGGCGTGAAGTACGTTCAGAAGCCCTTCCCGCGAGACGCAGCCCCGCAATCTGCCTCCGTCTACTACGGGAAGCTGATTCAGACGGTAGCTCGCCATCTCCTCCAGAGCCCGCCAGCCCGACTCATCTGAAGACGTGAGATGCAGATCCGCAACCGGCGTCATCAGGTCGCCTAGCCTGCAAGAAGCGCGTTGTTCAGGGGGAACCGCCGCGAGTTCGCGCAGCGTGACGATGCCGAGAAGCCGAAAATCGGACTCGACTACGTACAGTGTGCGAAGACCGTGAAGCAATACCTTGTCTTGCAGGGCGCTCGCGACACTGAGCGACGGGCCGACAAATGCGCGCGCCACGGGTTCCATCACATCACCGACGCGGATTTCTCCGAGAGTGCGCTCAAGGCGCATCGCTTGGGCGGGTCCACGTGCGGCCTGGAGCAGGAACCAGCCGATCAGTACGAGCCAGAGGCCGCCGAGAAGTTGCCCTGTGGCCAACGCCAGTATTGCGCCCATCGCCATCAGCGTTCGCGCGACGATCGCTCCTCCGGTGGACGCCACCTGCGTCGCCCGTTCGAAGCTACCGGTCACTCCCCAGACGATACCGCGAAGCACCCGCCCGCCGTCCAGCGGGAAGCCGGGTGCGAGGTTGAAAATCGCAAGGGCGAGATTGATCGACCCGAGCCAGGCGGTTGCGCTGCTCAGCGGTGAACTTCCAGCGGCGGAAAGCACGTCCGCCAGCGTGAGGAAGCCCAGGCCCAGAGCCGCACTCACCGCGGGTCCCGCCAGCGCGATCCATATCTCGTCCTTTGGGCGGCGCGGCTCGCTGCCGAGTTGCGCAACACCCCCGAACAGAAACAGCGTGATCGAACGCACCTCCAGCCCGGTCTGCAGAGCCACCACACTGTGGCCCAATTCGTGGAGCAAGAGCGAAGCGAAGAAGACCAAACTCGCGGCGACCGCCACGCCCCAGCGTTCGATGGCTGCCGATGCCTCGTGCTCGATGGTCATACGTCCGGCCAGCGAGAACGTGACCAGGCCGAAAATCAGCAGCCAGCTCTGGTCGATCGCAATCTCGATGCCGAAGATGCGTCCCAGACGCCACGCGCTGCCGCCGAAAACTCCGGCAGGTGGCGGAGCCTGATTCGATCCGGAGACGCGGGCTGGTGACAACTCTCAACTCCTGACTGTGCGGCTATCAGCCCTCTGGATTTCCAGTCTTCATGCTGACAGGGCTGCAATCAGAGTGCCAGCAGAGGCTCGTTCAATGCGTGCTTCGTGCACGGGCAACGCCAGATTGGGGCGATCCACCACAATCGACGCTGCGACTGGGTGCTACTGCCACAGCGGCGCGGTCTAGAGACTCGCTCGTGCTTCGCGAGCTGGCACGTTCTCTGCTCTCTTGTCTATCGCTCTCTTGGACCGGGTTTCCTTTTGATTGTCATCCGGGAGGATTCACGATGAGTGACCAGAACAAAGGACTGCTGCACGAAGAAGTAGAGACGCTGAGGACCCTGCGCGACGAGCTGCGCGTGCAGCTTCATCTGGCAAAGAATGAAGCGAGAGATCGCTTCGAAGGTGCCGAGAAGTCGTGGCATGAACTCGAGGGTCGGCTGAAGCTGATCGGGCGCGAGAGCCAGGATTCGCTGCACGAGGTCGGGGAGGCTGCGAACAAGCTCGTCGACGAGATCAAGCAGGCCTACAAGCACGTTCGGGAGCTGGTCTGATCCGCGTATCAGACGCCCGACGGCGCTAGATCGGGCCGTCTCGAGCAGGCGAATCGCGCTCGGACTCCGCTGGTCGGGCGACTTCAGACCTTTGTGCCTGGATCCGATCTCATGAGCAGAACATGTTCGTGGAGGCGGGGCTCAAAATGGTCGCCAGATACGGCCGCATTCTCCTTGTAGAAGACACCAAGAGTCAGCGGGAACTCATGCGCGACTATGTCGAAGCGCAGGGTTACGAAGTGCAGATCGCCGCGACGGGTGCCGAAGCGCTTGCCGCTGCCGCAGCGGAAGTTCCCGACGCAGTGCTTCTGGACTGGGAGCTTCCGGATTATCAGGGGCTGGAGCTTATCCGCATCTGGCGCCGCGACGCGGAGATGGAATCCGTTCCCGTTCTGGTCGTGACCGCGCGCAATCGCTCGCAGGACATCGCTGAGGCACTCGAGGTCGGTGCGACGGACTTCGTTCGCAAGCCACTCGGGGACATGTTGGAACTCGGAGCGCGTCTCTCGACAGCGCTCCGCATCAAGACGCTTCAGGATCGCCTGCGCAAGCTGGCATCGCACGATCCGCTCACCGGCCTCCTGAATCGTCGCGCTTTGATGGAGCGACTCGGGCAGGAAGTGCAACGCGCGTTTCGCTACGGCCACGACCTGGCACTCGTGATGGCGGACATCGATCACTTCAAGCGCATCAACGATGAACAGGGCCACGACGCGGGCGATCGAGTTCTGGCGCAAGCCGCTTCTTTTCTGCGCAAGCATATGCGAGAGACCGACATCGTCGGACGGTATGGCGGTGAAGAATTCGTGTTGCTGTTGCCGGAGACGGACAGCCAAGGCGCCTTTATCGCAATGGACCGCATGCGACAGGCGGCCGTCGACCGCCGCTGGGGTACGCGAGAGTGCCCGAGTAGCGTGCGTTTCAGCCTGGGACTGGCTTCGTTCCTGGATCTCGGACTCGACTCTGCCGAGGGCCTGCTCAAGGCCGCAGACGAGGCGCTCTACCAGGCCAAAGAAGGCGGTCGCAACCAGGTCGTACAAGCCGTCCGCCCCTGATCGATGCCTCTTTCGAGGGTATAGAGGCAAGGGTGACGCTGCGATCGCTGATCTCCCGCACAACCCGCGGGCTACGAGACGCCTGGTTGATGCTCGGGCTTTCGCTCGTGCCGTTTCTGGCCATTGAGAGTTGCGCCCGATTGGCGCCTTCGTTGAAATCCGGCGAAGACCCCTCCACTTCGAAAACCGTCGCGCATCCCTACGCGTCCCAGTCCTGGTTTCCCGGCTGGAAACGGGCTCGAGAACAACACATACCGGGCTGGAACGTCGACTACGATCCGTATCGCAGCTGGTGGATACGTCCGGGAAAGCACGACGGTCTGCACGTCCTGCCTTCGGGCTACCGCCAGACAGTGCAAGCCTCTTCCGCGAAAACCAAACGGCCGATACGACCTCGCGGCGTCAAGTCTTTCTCTTCGGTGGTTCAACGATGTGGGGATACACTGCGCGCGATCACGCCACGATTCCCTCGTGGGTGGCTGCACAACTGAGTGATGCTCGTGTCGACGACGTCGAAGTGCTCAACCGCGCCCAGTCCGCCTACAACCTCACCCAGGGACTGGCGACGCTTCTGCTCGAATTGCGGCGGGGTGCCCGTCCACACGCCGTCGTCTTCCTCGACGGTGTGAACGAAGTCGGCCCCGTCGTCGAGGGAGAGGAGCCCGGCGATATCTATCGGGAATCCCACGCACGCCGCCGACTCGCCCGGGAGAACGAAAGCACGAAGGATCTCTTGCTTCGGTTAGGTGGTCGTCTCCGAAGCGTCCAGGCTCTGCAATCCCTCAAGAATGATGGGTCGCAACGCGAATTTGATCTCGATGCCGATTGCAGAGAAATCGCCGACTACTACGCAAACCTGGTACAGATCGGTGTGGCCCTCGGACGGGAATTCGATTTCAAGGTCTTCTTCCTCTGGCAACCCACGCTCGCAATGAGCCAAAAGAAACCCGGACCCTGGGAGACTCGGCTATTGGCCGAACGGAAGACTCTGGGCGCCAATATGATGACGATGCAGAGGGCTTGCTCTCGGCTGGTAGACGACCGGTTGGCTCGCGACGCGGATGAGACGTATTTCCCATTGCACGGCCTTTTCGATGAGGTCGAGGGCGATCAGTTCCTGGATCACTTCGGGCATGTGACCGAAGAGGCAAACGCAAGGATCGCCACCTCCATCACAAAACTCCTTCTTTCCAGCCTGTAGGTTGTGGTCCGAAGAATGGGTCTGGCACCCAGGGGCCGGAATCGAGGATTTTCGGCAACCCAGTGGATCCCAGGCCGGGCGTATCGGCTCGGACCCGGGGCCTCGGTAGAGCCAGACCCATTCTTCGGACCACCGCTCGGGGTTGCCAGAAAATGATCATGATCTATAATGATCACGATCAGTTTTTGGAGCCAGGAACCTCTATGAGCCTGCGAGAGCGCAACAAGGCCGAAAAACTCCAGCGCATACAGCGCGCGGCGCGGGATCTCTTCGAGAAGCAGGGCTTTGCCGGGACGACGGGTCGGCAGATCTGCGAGAGGGCCGGGATCGGCACCGGCACCCTGTTTCTCTACGTGAAGGACAAGCGCGAATTGCTCTTGCTGGTCTTCCAGGAAGAACTGCGACGTCTCTACAGTGAAGGCTTGCGTGGGGCGGAGGCGGCCTCGTCTCTGCCCGACGCGCTCATGGCCCTTTTTGGTGGCTTTTTCGAGTTCTATGCTGCCTATCCGGATCTGGCCAAGGAGATTCTGCTCGAACTCGTGTTTCGCGATCTCGGGCCAGAGGGCTCGGACGGGTTGAGCCTGGAGTTTCTGCAGCACGTTATCGGTCTGGTCCGGCAGGCCATCGAGCGAGGCGAAGTTCGCAGCGATATCGACCCCTTCGATGCGGCAGCGGCTTGTTTTGCACAGTACTCGTTCTGGGTTCCGGCCTGGCTCGGTCCCGGGATCGTCAATCGCAGCGAAGCCGAGGCTCGCCTGCGCACGGGTCTGGTGATGCTAGTAGAGGGCCTGGGCTCTTCTGGGCACCAGAGCCGCTAGAAAGGAAAACAGATGGAACAAGCAGCCCCCGCGTTCAAGGACAGTCTCGAACTCAAAGAAGCATTGAAGCTCTTCTTCTCGGACAATCTCGTGCAGGATTCCGACGGGGGTTACAGCGCTAATTGGGCCAAGCTCAAACTCGGACCGCTGACACTGGCCTTTCCGAACTCCGCGGCTCGCGTACGTGCGCTTCGCCGTCACGATCTGCACCACATCGCCGCCGGTTACGACACCAGTTTCGTCGGGGAGGCAGAGATCGGTGCCTGGGAGATCGCCGGAAGCTGTGCCGACCACTGGCCGGCATGGCTGTTGAATCTCGCGGCCATGGGCTATGGGATCTTCCTGGCCCCGTACGCCTGTCTGCGCGCCTTTGCCCGCGGTCGCCGGACACGCAACCTCTATCGCACCGCCTACTCTGAAGCACTGGCACAGGCTACGGTCGGCGGACTTCGCGACTATCTGGAACTTCAGAAGGCACCAGCCCAGCCAGGAGTTTCCGATGCTTTGTTATTCGGATTCTGGTCGGCAGCGGGCGTCGCAATTCTGCTGTCCATGATCGGTCTGACTCTCTCTCCGATCGCCGTTCTCGCGTGGCTGATGCTCTGAGTCGCGTATTCCTGTTCAGCTTTCGCTGCTGTCCTTGTTCCGGGCGAGCACGTCCTGGGCAGTGTCACTCTCGATGACCAGGTGCGTCCAGACCTTCAGGGCCTTTTTGCGGAGTAGCGGCAGTACCGCTTCGGCCTTCAGGCTATCGCAGTGCGCACAAGGCGCGATAGTAAGAACGACCGCTTTGTCGGCCTTCTTTCTGCGCGCAAGTTTGACCAGATCATCGATCTCGAACAGCGAAACTGCTCGTATGCCGGTTTCGCTGTCCGGGATTGGGCCCGTGCTGCTGAAGGATCAGTATCGGATGTCACCGGCTCGACCCGATGAGCCCTCCTGGAGAAGATCTCGGTGGTTTCCTTCTGCCGCATCCAGGAACACATTGAGTTCGCCATGAGGCCACAGGCATCCGCCGCCGCCACCCCCTTCACGAGAGTGGAATCCAACGAGCGGCCCGACGAGCAGCAGCACGAGCCCACGTGACCAAGAGGGCCACACCTCATACGTTCCGCCACTCGTTTGCGACCCATCTCCTGGAAGACGGCGCCGACCTCCGCACCGACCAGACACTCCTCGGACACAAGGACACAAGGACGTGAGGACGACAATGATCTCCACCCACGTCCTCGACCGCGGCCCCATGGGCGTCCAGAGCCCCTTCGACCGGCTCTGACTTCACAAGAACCCGCCCACCCGCCTGCCAAGATAAATATTTATGCGACTCGAACTGTCGCAATAACGCGCCGAATAAGACGAAAAGGCTTGTAAGTAGCTGTTCTTTGGGAGAAAATGGTTTCGACGGTCGGACGTTATCCGACTCAGCCGCGCATGGGGCGCGGTTGTCGAATAGTAGTTGGACGGCGCGGTCCGAGGTGGAGCGAGACCTGGATGAAACGTCTTGCCATTGCCGTGGTGGTCATACTGATTCTCTGCGGTGGCTACGCGGCGATCCACCTAGCCATGATCGACGTCGGCAGAGCCGTCGTGATTCTGCACAAGAAGACGCCCGACGGAAAGACAAACAAGACGCGGCTCTGGATTGTCGATGCGCCGGGGCACTCATGGCTGCACCATGGTTGGTCGGGCGCGCCATGGATCCAGCACCTCCAAACAGAATCCCTCATCACCATCAATCGAGATGGAACCGAGCACAGGTACCTCGCGTCTCCCGATCGAGGAGCGGACGCTGAGGTCCATAGGCTCCTTCGGGAAAAGTATGAGCTTGCCGACCGGCTTGTCCGTTTCTGGTGGGGTACCGACAAGGAGACCGGATTCTTGACTGGCGAAACCTGCAGAACGGTCCCAATCCGTCTCGTGCGACAATGAGAACCAGAGTGCGCGCCGTCCAACATGCCGTTGCAGTCGGACTGGCTGAAGCGGCGGCGTTCCTGACCGTGGTACACTGCGTTTCATCTGGGTGTTCACTGGCTCGCAGGCAGGTCGCCGCCAGCCGCTGAACGCCGATCCGTTGGGCAGCACCTCGTGCCGAAACGCGAATCCAAGACCGCCGCCGAGCTGATGCGCGAACTCGAAGCCGATCCCAAGTGGGTTGCCGCCCGTGACGAACGTGAGCGACAACTCCGGTATCGAGCGCAGTTCTACGCCAGAGACGAAGCCGACCTGGTATCGGAGCTGCAGGCCGTCGGCTACGCAGTCGAATCGGTGTGGGACCTAGTGAACAACGAACCTCATCCGGTGCTCAACCGGAGATTCACGGGACCGTACGGGAACGCGTACCCGGTACTTGTTCGCCATCTTGGCGTTTCCCACCTCCCGCGGGTTCGTGAAGGCATAGTTCGGGCTCTTTCGGTGCCGGACATCGGAGAGCTAGCGAAGGCAGCTCTCCTCGAGGAGTTCCAGGCAGAGTCGGACTCCGATCTGCTTTGGGTCTTCGCGAATGCGCTACAGGTATCCATGTCGGCAGAAGAGCTTGCGGCTCATCCCGAGATCACAGCGGCGCTCTCCCAGAGAGGCTCGTAGCGCCGGTGCTGCCCAACAAGCCGTTGAACCGGACGAAGAAACAGTTCGGCGCAACCATCTGTTAGCCTGTTGGTATCAACCTTCACTGGCTCGGCGTGACACCGGCGGCCTGTTCCTTCGCCGGTTAACGCCGATCCGTTAGATACTCTATTCGCGGTCAAGCCCCGATCGCATAGAATTTCTCTCCTTCGAAGTCCTTGTCGTGCTTGATCATCCCGTGGATGGCGTGCAGCAGCTTTCGCATCACTGCGACATTCGCCTGCATCTTGGTTTTGCCTCTGCCGAGGAGCTTCTGGTAGAAGGCGGTGACGTGCGGCTCGTGCTGTGCGGCAACGATTGCTGGCAGGAAGAGCGCTCTGCGGATGTGGACGTTGCCCTGCCGGCTGATTCGTGCAGGCTTGTTGACCGAGGTGCCAGATTGGAACACGCGTGGATCCAGCCCTGCGTGTGCAACCCACTGACGCACGTCCATGCCTTCAGGGAGTACGGCAAGCTCGGCCAGGATCTGGATCCCGGCTGCCTCTGCGATGCCCTTCACTGAGGTAATGTGCC
Organism: bacterium; assembly: GCA_024226335.1. NCBI lineage: Bacteria > bacterium. The sequence goes on along the minus strand of JAAELY010000138.1, from coordinate 834 downwards.
CGAAGGCGCACTCGAGGTCAGAATGCTCTGCGATGAGTCTGCGCGCTTGCTCTCGCATCTGGCCCACGCGCCGCTCTAGATGCCTGATGTTTACCTCGATGTCGTTGCGGACGATGTCGCTCATCTCGTCGAAGCTGGAGGCTGCGTGCAGGCGGTTCTTCTCCTGAGTAGCCATCTTGATGAGGCCCTCGATCCGGCGTGAAATGGCTCTGAGGTCAAACGCATGGGGCTCTGGCGGGACCCAGGGATCGAACTCCATCCGGATGGCGAACTCGACGATGATCCCTGCGTCGATGGTGTCGGTCTTGGATCTGCGCAGGTACGCCCCTGCAAACTGACCGATCGTTCGCGGGTTGGCGACCATGACTTCGACTCGCTCGGCCCTGTGCAGAGCCAGCGCCAGGTCGAGGCTGTAAACGCCGGTGGCTTCCAGGACCACCCTGGCGCTGAAGCCCTTCCTCGTGGCCATCCGGATCAGTTTCTTGTGACCCTTGGAGTCGTTCGGTAGTTCGAAGGCCTCGGTGCGTGTCCCCCCGTGATCGATGATCGCGGTAAAGGTCTTGGCGCTGACATCGATCCCGACATGGTTGAGCTTCAAGGTTGTCCCCTATTCATGTAGACTGGGTCCAGGTCCCCTGACCCTGCAACTTCACCTACTCGTCTTGTGAATTCAGGCTCTCGGGCCTCGGATACTCTTCGGCATGGGTGACGAGGGCAGGGGGCCAATCTAACGGTCAAGCTCGATGGCTTCATACGGCAACGGCCTCACCTGGTACCCGTCTGGAGTATACGAAGGTCGTATTCGAGGGCTCGGGATCGATATACAATACGGCG